>JAUVIS010000041.1 GCA_030592635.1 Candidatus Fermentibacteraceae bacterium
AGCCCAGTGGTCTTACCACTTTTCCTCTTGGCTCAGATCTCGGCATCATGGTAACAACATACAACACATACAACTTTTACTTCTACAGTTTCGACGGCTCAAACCTGAGCAGCCTCGGATTTGTTGCCTGTCCTCTTTCATGCCTCAGTTCACTGGGACTGACCTACTCCCCCGGCAGAGACACCTTCTTCTGGAGTTACTGTAACTCTTCCGGCGACCATTCCATCAGCGAGCTTGAAATAGATATAACAGGCTTCGCTCTTGCGCCTGCTACATGGGGATCAATAAAAGCAATTGATTTCAACTGATCTGATCACGATGTGATGAACGGGCACTGTTCAATACAGTGCCCGTTGTCGTTGCCAAAGGGTCGAAATTTTCGCCGATGCCGTTACTGTACTCCTTAAAAGTATGCCTGCGGGGTTGCCAGTCGTATGCCTTGGCTGAACAACAATCTACGGCATTTCGCGACAGCAACCTGTGATGGATCCGGGTTTTAGCCATTACCAGACAACAGAACAGCTTCCTTCCGGGTTGAGCAGGAAACAATTCCTGTATATATTGTTTCCCGAGGGAGACAATGAATTATATGAAGCTGCAAAGACAATAGTGTCCGAGTGGCTCCAGTGGAAGCCCTCATCCTGTACGGTAATAACATCGAATGATAGATGCACATTTGAGCGGGGACGGACGGACAATTGAAATACTTCCCGCATGGCAGTGGCTGCTGGAGCTGTAAATATCGGGAGCATAACACACGAACACTTTCATGAAAGGCAGAAACGATGAGTCAGTTTGATAGCGTAACAGTGATAAGAGAAGCAAACTTTTACTATGACGGCAAGGTTTCCAGCAGGACTGTTGTTTTTGCAGATGGCTCAAAGAAGACACTGGGCGTGATGCTTCCCGGTGAATACAAGTTCGGCACCGATGCCCGCGAAATAATGGAGATACTGGCCGGAGAACTGGTTGTAACGCTTCCCGGAACAGATGAACCTTTCGCTGTCAGGGGTGGGGAGACATTCAAAGTTCCAGCCAATTCCTCTTTCACAGTGAATGTAAAGGTTGTAACAGACTACTGCTGCTCCTACCTGTAAAGAGAGAGCTTAAATGAAAAGATTGGATCTGAGCAGGTATTCAAACCTTTTTCAGGATACACTGAGCTGAGAGTTCTGGAGAACAGAAGTAATCGCATCGTGATGGTTCAGCGGCAGAGTTGTTATGATAGACACCGGGATGTCGGAGTGTTGCGAAGGTGTATTTCCCATAATGGCGGGTGAATTTGGTTACAGGAACAGGAATTGATATTGTTGATGTTGTCTCGTTCCGCAAACGGCTTGATGACAGGCTGGTTGAGGAGCTTTTTCTGCCCGCTGAAATAGAGTACTGCCGTTCTCAGGTCAGATACTGGGAGAACTTCGCAGTCAGATTCGCAGCGAAGGAGGCCGCGTTCAAGGCTCTGGGTTCAGGGCTCTCTTCCGGTCTGCGCTTTAAGGATGTTGAGATAGTTAAATGTCTTGAATCCGGCAGTATTTCGATAAAGCTGCACGGCAAAGCCCTTATCATTCAGGGTGAGAGAAAAATAGATAAGATTCTTGTCTCTGTTTCACATACAAAAATCAACGCGATAGCTATCGTAATTGCAGAGGGTAAACGAGTATAGACATTGGCGGGAATTTCGGTTATTTGTACCTGATATACGGTTTGCGGGATATCAGTAATAAATACAGAGGAGACCTCCTTTTCACGGGAACTCCAGCAAATTGAGAGGAGCGGTTTTGAGTAATATCGGATCCTATGAGAAAAGAAGAGAGAACTTCAACTGGGACATTGCCAGAGAGGTTCTTGGATGGAAGGAAGGCGAGATTCTCAACATCGGCGCCATGTGCTCCGACAGAATCTGCGCCCAGGGAAAAGGTGACAAGAAAGCTCTTATCTGGCAGGGCTTTGGCGGTAAGCAGAAGACCTACACATTCAATGATTTGAGAGTTCTTTCCAATGGTTATGCAAAGTTCCTTCAGGATCTGGGAGTAAAGCCCGGAGAAAAAGTCTGTCTGTTCATGGACAAGATCCCGGAGCTGTACATTTCTTTCCTTGGTATACTCAAGATGGGTGCTGTTGCTCAGCCTCTGTTTTCTGCCTTTGGTGACGAATCACTTGAGGTAAGACTGTTCAGTGCCGACACAAAGGTAATCTTCACTACGCGGAAGCATGTGAAGAAGGTTCGAAAGATACAGGACAGGCTTCCGGCGCTGGAAAAGATTGTAGTGGTTGAAGGCAATCCCGACAAACTCAAAGAGGGAGAGATATTCTTCCAGGTGGAGGAAGCTCCGGCAGTGGAAGAATTTGATGTGTTCGAGTCCGGACCGGAAACCCCGTCTGTGCTTCACTACACATCCGGAACCACAGGTCAGCCCAAAGGCGCTCAGCATGCCCATGCCTCGGTATGGGGGCAGGCTCTTACAACCTCCTGGGTGCTGGATCTGAAAGATGACGATATTTACTGGTGTACTGCCGATCCCGGCTGGGTTACCGGTACCAGTTACGGAATCATCGGACCCTGGAGCCTCGGCGCAACTCAGTGTGTGCTGGATTCCGGATTTACATCCTCCGCCTGGTATAACTTCATCCAGGACAACAAAATTACTGTCTGGTACTCGGCACCTACCGCGATCAGATCTCTCATGCGCGACGGTGAAGAGCTTGTGAAGCAGTTTGATCTTTCCAGCCTCAGACACCTGGCATCAGTGGGCGAGCCTCTTAACGCGGAAGCAGTAATCTGGAGCGAGAAGGTGTACGGGCTTCCATTCCTGGATACTTTCTGGCAGACCGAGACCGGTTCCATGATGATTACCAACTTTCCCGGTCTGAAGATCAAACCCGGCTCCATGGGAAAACCCTTTCCCGGTATTGTCGCAGGAATTCTTGACCTCAAGACACATGAACCGGTTACAGAACCGGGAACTGTTGGTCTTATTGCCTTCAGGCCCGGCTGGCCATCCATGTTCAGAGAGTATGTGAAACAGCCTGATGTTTACAGAAGCAAGTTTGTCGGCGCGGCAGACGATGCACAGCCTTCCGAGCTTCGTACAGATGAATCCCTCTGGTATGTGTCCGGTGACAGGGCAAGTTTCGACAAGGACGGTTACTACTGGTTTGTGGGCAGGGACGACGATGTGATCAACACAGGCGGACACCTTGTTGGACCGTTTGAGATTGAATCAGCTCTCGTGGAGCATGAGGCAATCGCAGAGGCCGCCGCCATTGGCAAGCCCGATAAGGTGAACATGGAAGTTGTGAAGGTCTTCATTACCCTTAATCCCGGTTATGAGCCTTCTGATGATCTTGAACTTAACATCATGAACTTCATCAGGAAGAGACTTTCACCTCTGGCGATGCCGCAGGAGATCGAATACAGTGAAAAACTTCCCAAAACCCGTTCAGGCAAGATACTGAGAAGATATCTTAAGGCACTTGAGTGGGGCGAGGAAGTCGGCGATCTTTCAACCCTTGAAGACGATTAAGGAGAAGAACTGTTATGGCTGATGAAATGAAAGACATGGTTCTCGAGTATGTGATTGACGAATATGTGGACGAGGATGACGATATAGAGGTTGATTTCGATACCCCCCTTATCTCTTCCGGCATTGTTGACAGTTTTTCCATGGTTTCCCTGAAGGTCTTCCTTGAGAAGAAGTGTCATGTCTCCCTTCCCGACAAAGAAGCAACCCCTGAGGCCTTTGACACAGTTAACAAAATCTGTGAACTTGTTCGCAGATTCCAGGACTGACAGGAGGAATAATGGCTTACAGCGCAAAAGCGAGAGGATTGTTCGCGGAAGACATCCAGGCAATCAGAGACAAGGGTATCTACAAAGAGAAAAGATTTATCTGTTCTCCCCAGGGCGCTGAAATCGAGGTTGAGTTTCCGGAAGGTGCCCCAAAGGCAAAAGTTCTGAACTTCTGCGCAAACAACTACCTTGGTCTCTCCAGTCACCCGGATGTGGTTAAGGCCGCGCATGAGGGTCTTGACAAGCGTGGATACGGTATGAGTTCCGTGCGTTTCATCTGCGGAACACAGGATATTCACAGGGAACTTCAGAACAGAGTTTCTGAATTCCTCGGTATGGAAGACACTCTTCTGTTCCCATCCTGCATGGATGCGAACTCCGGTGTATTTGAATCAATTCTGGGACCCGAGGATGTTATTTTAGCTGACAGGCTTATCCATGCTTCTCTTATTGATGGTATCAAACTTTGCTCCGCGCAGTATGATACTTTCAAGCACATGAACATGAAGCACCTGAAGAAAAAGCTTGAGCTTCATCGGGACAAGCGCCATGTTCTTGTGGTGACAGATGGTGTTTTCTCCATGGACGGTGATCTGGCTCCACTGGATGAGATGTGCGCTCTTTGTGATGAATACGGCGCAATGATTCTTGTTGATGAGTCACACGCATCCGGCTTCATTGGCAGAACCGGTCGGGGAACTCACGAGCACTTCAATGTAATTGACAAGGTTGATTTGATTACCACCACATTTGGAAAGGGTCTGGGAGGAGCTTCCGGTGGCTGTGTTTCCGGCAGAAAAGAGCTTATCGAGCTCTGTCGACAGAATGCAAGACCATACCTCTTCTCAAATTCCATGGCCCCGCCAATTGTAAATGCATCAATCAAGGTTATTGATCTGGTAACATCAAACACGGACCTTCGCGACAAGCTGGAATGGAATACCGCCTACTTCCGAAAGGGCATCGAAGAGGCCGGACTCTGTGTTCGCCCCGGCAAAACACCGATTGTTCCGGTAATGCTGTATAACGCAAAACTGGCCAATGATATGTCTCGCGATATGTACGCTGAAGGCATTTATGTCATTGGATTCTTCTTCCCGGTTGTGCCGTCAGGTGCCGCAAGAATTAGAGTTCAGCTTTCTGCCGCGCATACAAAGGAACACATTGATAAAGCCGTTGCCGCCTTTAAAAAGATCGGTGAAAAGTACGGCATTCTTGGCCTTGACAAGAAGGGCATCATAGAGAAATACGGCATGTAGCCGTTGTCAGAGGGGGGCACCATGGTGCCTCCCTTTTCTATTGACAAACCGGTTTTCAGTTTGTAGCATTGCTTCCATGATGGAAAAAACAAACCACAGCACTGTATTCTTTTGTTGTTCCGCCGACATATTTGTATCGGCAGAGGGGTTTGTATTGTAAAAAAATAGTCTGAACATTCAAATACAATTGCCCATGGCCGGAAGGTCGTGGGATTTTTGCGTTAAGGGGAAACAACATGGTGAACAAAGCTGAAGGAATTCTGAGCTCCATCGGAAACACTCCACTGGTGCGGCTCAAACACCTTGCTCCGAAGGGCGGTGCCGGAATACTGGTAAAACTGGAGGGTACCAATCCGGGGGGGTCGGTAAAGGACAGATCCGCCCTCTGGATGGTGAGGCATGCCGAGAAGAATGGTTTTCTTCACAGCGGTAAAATCATACTGGAAGCCACATCAGGAAACACCGGTATTGGTCTGGCAATGGTCGGGGCGGCAATGGGTTATAAAGTCAAACTGGTTCTTCCTGAAAGTGTAAGCCTGGAACGAAGGCATATACTCTCTGCCTTTGGCGCAGAGCTTGTTCTAACACCCGGAGAGCGGGGAACAGACGAAGCCATCTCTGTGGCAGAACAGTTGTTTGATGAGGAGCCGGACAAGTTCTATATGCCCGATCAATACAGCAATAACGCGAACTGGCTGAGTCACTACGAATCAACCGCTCCCGAGATCATCAGGCAGACTGCCGGTGGAGTAAACGCCTTTGTTGCCGGAATGGGTACAGGGGGCACGCTAATGGGAGTCAGCCGCAGACTGAAGGAGTTTTCTCCCGACATCCGGATAATCGGCGTGGAGCCTGAGACTGGCCACAGAATTCAGGGTTTGAAGAATATGAAGGAATCAGCAGTACCGGCAATCTTTGACAGAAGACGACTGGACAGCATAATCAGTAAAACTGATTCAGAGGCTTTCTCAATGACCAGAAAGCTGGCCCTGAGAGAGGGTTTGTTTGTGGGAATGAGCGGTGGTGCCGCAGTAAGCGCGGCGGTTCAGGTGGCTCATGACATGAGTCCGGGTGAAACACTTGTTGTGCTGGTAGCAGACCGTGGCGACAGGTATCTCTCTACCGGTGTATTCAAGCAGGCATAGCCCGGATTCATAACAGATTCCCGTGCGATATGCTGAAGAATGTCGCTTGACACCCAAGCTCGAGTTTGATAAATTGACTTGTGGTAGACGGGTTTTTTGTGAGTTCGTCTACGCAGGCTGGTATTCAGGGTTTACTACTAAGGGAGGTAGACAGTATGAACTCGAAGAAGTTTGTTGATCTTGTTGCAGCGGTTCTCTTCGTTGCGGTTTTTGTTGCATCAGTTCCCGGTGCGTATGCGGATGTCTGCGCTTTGCCTGTAACTGCCGGAGCCGGGCAGAGCTGGCAGGGCCGATTGATTGATACGCCCGTAATTGAGCAGTCTGAGACAGCGCTGATTATGCCATCGCCGTTCGCTAATCAGATTGACCAGAATCAACCCAGCGGATCTGCCTACATGGCTTCGTTCAGTCAGACAGATCTCGCTCAGTCGTTCATGCAGACGAACACCAATATTTCGGGAGCCGGTATCCTTCTGCAGGCGGGCGCAGGCACATCCGACAATGTTACGATCCAGCTGTGGGATGATCTGCCGGATACAGGTACTATGCTGGCCACGGCCAGTGCTACTGGTGTTGCCGGCGAGTGGGTCGATGTATACTGGAGCTATGTTCCAGTCACACCCGGAACCACCTACTATCTGGTCTTCCTGGGCAACACGACACTGGGGATTGCCGGTGACACGAGCAACCCGTATCCAAACGGGCATGTGTACGCCAACGCCGGTTTTACTCCCTTCCCGAACTTTGACTACGCGTTCCGGACTTATTATGACGATAATGTCAGTCTTGAGCGTCACACCTGGGCGAGTGTGAAGTCCTTCTTCGACTGATTTTCCCGTGAAATAGGGACTTCCAAGAAGAATGAATGCCGTAACCTCCTTGTCATAAGGAGGTTACGGGTTTTATTTTGTTCGGTTCAATGAGTCGGAAGTTGCAGGGATGCTGACGGGGGAGGAAAAATGGATGGCAGGGCTCCATCAAGAGAAGAAGCATTTGTACTACTCAAAGAGTTCAACACCAGTGAGTCTCTTATCAAGCATGCACTTTCAGTGGAAGCTGTTATGCGCCATATTGCGGGAAAAACAGGGGAAGACCCTGACAAGTGGGGGGTGATTGGTCTTATACATGACCTTGATTATGAGATGTTCCCCGAAAAGCACTGCATTAAAACTCGTGAAATACTTGAGGGAAGAGACTGGCCGGAAGACTATGTGAGGGCTGTGGTCTCTCATGCCTGGGGTATCTGCAGTGATGTCAAGCCTGAATCAACAATGGAGAAGTACCTGTATGCAATTGATGAACTCACAGGGCTGGTTACTGCATGTGTACTGGTCAGACCTTCCCGGAGTCTCATGGATCTGAAGGTTAAGTCTGTCAGGAAGAAGTGGAAGAACAGACATTTCGCCGCAGGGGCCAACCGCGAGGTTATTGAGAAAGGCGCTGCCATGCTGGGTATTGAGATACAGGAGTTGATCCAGGATGTGATTGACGGTATGAGGATCGTTGCCGGCGACATCGGACTTGATGGGCGAGGCTGATTTCCCGATTGTCTGAATTGGATTATAATCAGGGATAAGCAGGCCGCATTTCATGGCAGGCAGGAAAGAGTTCTCTTGAACAAAATTGTATTCTTTGTGATACTCGCAGTGGCCGGTGCCGGTCTGGGCTTTCTTTCAGGCATCATCTCTGCGCCCATGGTGTTTGAGACACCTGTGTTTATTTCATCAATGGGGGTATCCGCTGTGCCTGTGACAGTGCCGGATGTGCTTGGTATGACTCGATCTGAAGCTCAGAGGAGCATTGAAGGCGGTAACCTTATTCTTGCCGGGCAGTGGACTGAATATGGCAGTTTCGAGACAATGGGAATGGTAGTAAGGCAGGATCCGCCGGCAGGAACTCAGGTTCCCCGGGGAGCTCCTGTCAACATATTCTGGAATGTCGGCCCTCTCTTCAGACCCTTCTATCCCGATTCCATTGTTGGTCTTTCTGCCAGCCGGGCAGAGGAGAAAATAGCTGACTGGCAGCTTTACACCGCCGGAAGAACCAGGATTCCCCACCCTTCCATTCCAGAAGGCCAGGTTATTGCAGTTGCTCCATGGTTTGCGGACAGCATCTCAGTAAGACGGCCCGTGAGGCTGCTGGTATCATCAGGCTGGACTGGCATGCCTTTTCTTGTCGGGCTCAGGGTTGCTGAAGCCGAGAGTATTCTTGTCGGCAGAAGGCTTGTCATGGAGATTTCTGAAGAACGACCGGTAACTGATATTCTTAAAGAGGGTATTGTGCTGGAGCAGTTCCCGTATCCCGGAGAGAACTACGCTCCGGGTGATACTGTATCAGTAGTTACCGGTGCCATTGGTGCCGGTGGATGGGGGGAGTGGCAATGAGAACAATAATTGCCCCCTCAATTCTTGGTTGTAATTACGGGAGACTTGCCAGCGCGGCAGCGGGGCTTGAACGGGACGGTGCAGACTGGATACACCTTGATGTGATGGACGGCGTTTTTGTGCCGGTTCTTACTTTTGGCGCGGGGGTAGCCCGATCCATCTGTTCTGAGGTCTCCATTCCTGTAGACGCTCACCTTATGGTAGAGCAGCCGGCGGTTCTTATTGAGGATTTCGCAAAAGCAGGCTGCCGGTACATTACCATTCATCCGGAGTCCTCGGAGAAGCACATTCACCGCGTTCTGGGAAGAATCAGGGAACTTGGCTGTTCCCCGGGGCTGGCTCTTAATCCCGCGACGCCGCCTGAGATTGTACGGTGGGTTGCTGACCTGCTTGACCTTGTTCTGATAATGGCGGTTAATCCGGGCTACGGCGGGCAGAAGCACATATCAGCCACGCGCGAAAAAATTTGTACTGTTCGAAGAATTCTTGATGAAGCGGGACGGGAGGATGTTCTTATTTCCGTCGATGGCGGGGTTGATTCCTCCAACGCGAAAAAACTGGTTGATGCAGGCGCATCTGTTCTTGTCAGCGGTTCATATATCACTTCCTCATCTGATCGTGCCGGGGCAATTGACTCTTTGAAGGTGTAATTCATGAAAAATACTCTGATATGTATTGCTGCTTTTCTGCTTGTTGCAGCCTGCGGTACCGCCACATCCAATATTGATGAGATCCGGGACAGACTGAACGAAAACAGCTGCAGGATTAATCGTGAGGAACTGATTTTTCAAATACGAGAACTGGAATACCTTCAGGATACAACCTTCGCGGAAATTCCGCAGTTTCTTCTGAATGATTCTCTCCTTGTATGTCCGTCAACCGGTCATCATTATACCATGGTTGCAGATGGAAATGACAGAACAATTATATGTCCCGCCGGGCACGGAGAATCCAGCCTTTGACAACCCCTTCAATTTAATTATAATCGCTTGACTTTGCAGGGGGTTTCGTGCGCCCTGCCGAGGCAGTGTAATCGGAGCGAATCACTTTTTATTGTTAATAGAGGAGCACCCGCAGTTGTTTGATAAACTCTCGGATCGACTTGGACAGACTTTCAGGAACCTTTCAGGAAGAGGGGTTCTTACGGAGAGTAACATCAGCGATGCCATGCGGGAGATCAGAAGGGCACTGCTGGAAGCGGATGTAAACTTCAAGGTAGCGAAAAAGTTTGTCAGTGAAGTTGCAGAAAAGGCCATGGGAGAGAAGGTTCTGAAGAGTCTTACTCCCGGGCAGCAGGTAGTTAAGATCGTCAACGATCAGATAGTAGAACTCCTGGGAACAACCGCTGAAAGGCTTGAGTTTACCGGCAAACCGCCACATGTAATTCTTCTTCTCGGGCTTCAGGGATCCGGAAAAACAACAACCGCCGCCCGACTGGCATATCTTTTGCAGAAAAAGCATAACCGTCGGTGTATGGTTGTGGCTGCTGACCTTCAGAGACCTGCGGCTGTTGATCAGCTTGAGGTTATGGCAAAAAAAGCGGGAGCTTCATTCTACTGCGACAGAAGTCAGAAGGATCCGGCGGAAGTAGCAAAGGCCGCAATACACCAGGCTTCACTTCAGTACAACGATATCGTCATTGTTGACACTGCAGGCCGGCTTCATGTTGACAGCGCTCTCATGGATGAGCTTGAGAGGGTAAAATCGGTAACTAACCCGGACGAGTCGCTTCTCGTTCTTGACGGTCTTTCCGGGCAGGATGCGGTAAATGTAGCTCTGGAATTCAATGAGCGGATCGGATTCACCGGAGCTGTTCTTACAAAGATGGATGGAGATTCCAGAGGAGGGGCCGCCCTTTCATTCCGATCGGTAACAGGAAAGCCCATAAAGTTTATTGGTATTGGCGAAAGCGTAAAGGGCCTTGAAGAATTTGATCCTCCCAGGATGGCTGGAAGAATACTGGGCATGGGTGATATTGTTGGTCTCGCGGAAAAAGCCCAGGAGATGTTCGATGAGAAGGAAGTCACTAAACTTCAGAAGAAGATCAAGAGCAACTCGTTCAATCTTGAAGATTTCAGGAAGGAACTTGTCAAAATAAAGAGGATGGGTTCACTCAGCGAGTTGATGGCCATGCTTCCCGCAGGGATGCGACCTGCCGGAGCTGATCTGGATTCTTCTCAGTTCACGCAAATGGAGGCTTTGATAAACTCCATGACAGCAAAAGAACGACTTCGCCCTGAGATCATTAATGGAAGCAGAAGAAAAAGAATTGCGAAAGGCAGCGGCAGAACAGTCAGGGATGTAAACCGTCTGCTGAAAGAATACAGAACCATGAAGAAGATGATGAAAAGAATGCGCAGCAGCAGGGGAATGGCGGCAATGTTTCGCTAGCTCATACCCGGATATGTGCGCAAAACAGGAGGTGACGATTGGTAAAGATCAGACTCAGAAGAATGGGAAGCGCGAAGACCCCATTCTACAGAATAGTGGCTGCGGATTCCCGCAGAGCTGTCAGTGGCAGCTTCATTGAGATACTCGGATACTACGATCCGCTCAGGAAGCCCCTTGAGATGAAAGTTGACGAGGGCAAGGTATTCAAATGGCTGGGCAATGGAGCGCAGCTTTCTGATACTATGAGAAGTCTGCTTCGCAAAACCGGTACGATGGCAAAATGGAACCGCATACTGCAGGGCGAAGAAGGCGTTGTGCCCGAGACAGTATTCATCAAGGGTGAGAGCAGAAACTCATAGCTGTTATGAGCCTGTTACCCGCTAACTTCTAAAACCGGAGGATGATATGAGAGAACTCGTTGAACACATGGCCCGCACCCTGGTAGAGAATCCTGATGGAGTATCTGTCGAGGAGACCACACAGGAAGACATGACTGTATACGAGCTCAGAGTTGAGGAGGCCGATCTCGGCCGTGTTATCGGCAAGGAAGGCAGAATTGCCAAGGCTATGAGGATGATTGTCCGCTCAGCCGCAGCAAGACACGGTCAGAAGGCCACAATAGAAATAATGGACTAGCTGGCTTATGGGAAAAAGAGTACCCTACGGCTTCATTGAGCGAACCCACGGTCTTAATGGAAGAATGATCCTGAAGCTTTTTGTGTTCGGGCCTGCTGTTCCTCTCGAGGAGGGGACTGTTCTGCATGCCGGAGATCGTACTCTTACGGTAACCAGATCCAGAAAGCGGGACAACGAACGGGTGACCGTAGACTGCTCTGAAGTATGGAAGAAAGCACAGGCGGCAGAACTTACCGGAGAATCCATTGAAGTTGATATTGATCGGGTGCTGAAGCCCGGTTTTCCTCTTCCTGTTTACGGATTCTCCGAGTTCACCATTGTCTCCTGCGGAAAAGAATTCCCGATTGAAGAAGTTGAGTACAACAACTCAAATCCTCAATTGATTGTCAGAGGAGATGGGGGACTGTTTCCTGTTCCACTGGTACTTGCCCTTACCGGGCAGGTCGATTCGGCGGAGAGAACCATCGCGGTTGATCTGCCGGAAGGACTGGAGGAGATATAGAACCCGCTCTGAAAGTGGCAGTTGCCACTGTGTTTCCCGATCTGTTCTCTTCATTCCTGGAAACGGGAGTGATTGGAAGAGGGCTGGAAAAGGGTGCAGCCTCTGTGAAGGTGCATGATATACGCCGACACCCTGTAGATAAGAGAGGCTCAGTGGATGACTACCAGTTCGGCGGTGGAGCCGGGATGGTTCTAAGGCCGGAACCGCTTTTCGAGACCCTCGAGGAAATATCCTGGAGGGAAGGTGCCAGAGTTGTTCTGATGACCCCGCAGGGCAGACCGCTGGATACCGATTACGCCAGAGAGCTGGCGGAATGCAGGAAGCTTATTGTTTTCTGTGGCAGATACGGAGGGGTTGATGAGAGGTTCCGCCTTAAGGCGGTTACCGATGAGATTTGTGTTGGTGACGCGGTAGTGTCAGGCGGAGAAATTCCAGCCATGTACCTTATTGAAGCTGTTTTCAGATGGCTTCCCGGGGTGCTGGGACGATTGGAATCTGCACGCAGTGACAGTTTCGCGACGGGGCTTCTGGATTTTCCCAGGTATACCCGTCCGGCAGAGTATCGGGGAATGAAAGTTCCCGACGAGCTTGTTTCCGGTAACCATGCGTTGATAGCTGAATGGCGTTTCAGGGCTGCGATGACCAAGACCAGAGAAGTCAGACCTGATCTGCTTGTAAATTGTGATGAAAAAGAGACAGAAATACGGTTCGCTGAAATAATGAAAGAGGCGGATCGCGCGAAGGAGCAGGACAATGGATGAACTGCTGAGAAGTGTAAGTCAGGGACAGATCAAGACAGATGTCCCGGATTTCCGGACGGGTGACACCGTTCGTGTTCACTATCAGGTGATTGAGGGCGACAAGGTCAGAGTGCAGATATTTGAAGGCACTGTGATTGCCCGCAGAGGCGGCGGTATCGATGAAACCTTTATGGTGAGGAAGATTTCCGGCGGCGTGGGAGTAGAAAGGGTTTTTCCTCTGAACTCCCCGCGGATTGCTAAAATCGAAGTTGCCAGACACGGCAAGGTTCGCAGAAGCAAGCTCTTCTACCTCAGGAAGAAGACCGGGCGCGCAGCAAGAATCAAGGAACGCAGAGTCTACAAGAAGTAAAGTGTCAGAACTTTATCTCTTCGACCAGCGTTACAGGCTTGAGTATGGCGTAATCGCCGGCCTGGATGAAGCAGGAAGAGGGCCTTTGGCGGGTCCTCTTGTTGCCTGTGCGATTGTTCTGTCTCCTGATTTTGATAATGAGATACTTACAGACAGCAAGAAACTCACAGATAAATCACGAAGGCAGTTAAAGCCTGTTATTGAGGACTCAGCAGAGGCTGTTTCCCTGGGTGTTGTTACTTCTTCCGAGATTGACCGCTACAGAATGGCATGGGCTGTAAGGACTTCGTTCAGAAGGGCGATGACAGCTCTTCACAGCACTGCTGATGTATTCCTTATCGACGGGAACAGTGTAACCGGCCTGAACGCTCCCTCCAGATTTTTTGTAAAGGGTGACTCGAAAAGTCTTTCAATCGCTGCTGCAAGCGTGATTGCAAAGGTGACCAGAGACGATATCATGCTGAAGGCCCACGAGGAATATCCTGATTACGGCTTTAACAGGCACAAGGGTTATGGTACTGCGGCGCACATCAGCGCTATCAGAAAGAAGGGGCCTTCTCCCATTCACAGAATGTCTTTTGCGCCGCTGAGCAACATGTATCAGACCGGGCAGATGTCCCTTTTTCCTCCCGCCCCTCCCAATCCGGGCAGGGCTGCCGAGATGAGAGCCGCCCGTCACTATGAGAATCTGGGGTTCAGGGTACTGGAGAGAAACTGGCGCTCTTCCTCAGGAGAAATAGATCTTATTCTGGAGAAAGAGGCTTCTGTAGTTTTCGTTGAGGTTAAATCCACTCTCACAGGCGGTGAGAAACGGGCTCTTCAAAAAATTGATGAAAAAAAGCTTGCCAGACTTCGGAATGTTGCAGTCGAGTGGATGGCAGAGACTGCATATCAGGGCGACTGTTCTCTGGAAGCAGCTCTGATCACACCTGACGGCATTCTCCGAATCCCGTTCCCGTAGAGAGGAATCCTTAAGCTGGCAGGATCACTAAGTCAGCTATTTATAGAAATAGTGCCTTAATACTTCCAAATGTGTGGCGTTGCAGTCCGGTTCCGGTGAGTTCCACTTGATATATGTAATCGCTGTCCTGATCTGATACCCAGAAATTGTTCCCGTCAAAAGTAAGAGCAGTTGGTTTCATGCCGCTTGAAATTACTGTCATATCGTATGTGTCTACAACAACTCCGCTTGTGGTTACTTCAACGATCAGCTTATCGTCTTTGGCGGCATAGAACAGATGTGTACCGTTCCAGGCCATATCCGCTACACCTGTGTGTGTGATCGGGAATGAACTGAGAATGGTTCCCGTCTTACTCATCTCATAGATCATCAGTGAGCTCCTGCATGACACCCAGAGGTTGTTCCCATCCCAGGTCATACCGAAGTGCCATATGCTTTCCGGACACTCAAAGGAAGAGACATATGTGCCGGATGTTGTGTACTCGAATACCTGCCCCGGGTTGCTTGTTGTTTCGATAAACATTCCCCAGAGGTTTGTTCCGTCAAACGCGGCACCATCTCCATTGAAGCCCCCCGGTTCTGCCGGAGTGAAATAATCTACAACCGCTCCACCTGTGCTGATTTTGAAAAAGGTGTCATAGCGTCCACCGAGCAGCCAGAGATAATTCCCATCCCAGGCGAGACCGTTTGGAAACCAGTCAGGGCTGTAGAAGGAAGAGATGACATTCACGGAACTCGCGGAAGCAAAAGCAGGCAGCAGACAAAGCACTATTAAGAAAAATTTCATCCGAACTCTCCTTTTTTTGATAAGCGAATACATATTTCCACTCAGCATAATATAGCGGTGTAACGATCAGTTCAATGTCGGGTCTGTTCAGAACATGAATATTGAGGAGACAGGGGTATATTTCATCAGGCTTACCACAAGTACGGGTAAGGTTGTAAGAAGACAGATAGCTGTTATCAGATAATCGAAACAGTGCATGGACAGGGAGGACTCCAGGGAATCCTCCCTGTCCTATTGACTTTCAATCAAATTCCGGTTAATTTGCCAGCCATTAATTACACATAACCTTCAGAAGGGGATCAGAATGAGCAAATGGCTTGTAACCGGCGGTTCCGGTTTTCTAGGAATAAATCTTATCCGTACTCTTGTTGAAAAAGGTCATGAGGTTGTCTCCATTGATATCGCGCCTTTCACCTTCCCGGATATGGCAGACCGTATTGATCATCGTATTGTGGACATAAGGGACAGAAAAGCAGTTGACGAGTGCATGTCTCAGGATATCGATGTTTTCATGCACGGGGCAGCGGCTCTGCCTCTTTACAGGAAGTCTGATATTCTCTCAACCAACATAGAGGGTACCCGCAATGTTCTTGAATCAGCACATGAGCATGGAGTTAAACGGGGAATCTATATCTCATCCACGGCGGTTTACGGTATTCCTGAAAAACACCCTCTGTACGAGGATGATCCTCTGGTGGGTGTGGGGCCCTACGGTTACACAAAGATAGAAGCAGAGAAGATGGTTCATGAATTTCGGGACAGGGGAATGACAATTACAAGTATCAGGCCCAAGTCTTTTGTCGGGCCGGAAAGACTTGGCGTGTTTGCTATCTTTTATCAGTGGGCGGCAGAGGGTAGAAGTTTTCCAATGATCGGAAGAGGTGAGAACCTCTATCAGCTTCTGCATGTAGAAGATCTCTGTAATTCCATAATTATGTCTGCGGAACACCCTGATGCTCAGGCGGTGAATACCGAGTTCAACATAGGGGCAAAGGAATTCTCCACAATGCGGGAAGACTACCAGGTTGTTCTGGACAAAGCCGGTTTTGGAAAGAAGATCAAAGAATCACCGGCACATCTGGTTATCTTTGCTCTTGAGGTTCTTGATTTTTTTAATCTGTCTCCTCTGTATCCGTGGGTTTACAAGACAGCCACAAAAGATTCTTTTGTTTCCATTGAAAAGGCTGAGAAGCTGATTGGTTTTACTCCGGAGTATTCCAACAAAGAGGCTCTTCTTCGGAACTATCAGTGGTATCTGGACA
>JAUVIS010000115.1 GCA_030592635.1 Candidatus Fermentibacteraceae bacterium
AAATCAATGGAGGATGTTGATGTATAAACCCTATTTCTTTTTCCCCTTCAGTTTTGCCCAGGAATCTCTGAGAGTGATGGTGCGGTTGAATACCATTTTCCCGGAGGTTGAGTCCGGGTCTATGCTGAAGTAGCCCTTTCGTTCAAACTGGCATGTGAAGCCCGGTTTGTTGTTTATCATGTGGTTTTCCACCATGCAGTTTGTAATGACGGTAAGGGAATCCGGGTTCATCGAGGAAGTGAAATCCTCGCCCTCTTCGGCATCCATCGGGTTTTCCCTGTTGAACAGGCGGTCGTAAAGTCTTACTTCAACCGGGAAGCAGTGGGCCGCCGATACCCAGTGAAGTGTTCCCTTTACTCGTCTCCCGTCAGGTGCGTTTCCACCCTTTGTATCAGGATCGTATGCACATCTTATCTCCGTAATGTTGCCATCTTCGTCTTTTGTAACTCCTGTACAGGTTACAAGATAGGCGTAGCGCAACCTTACTTCCCTGCCTGGCCCCATTCGGAAGAACTTCTTTGGAGGATCTTCCATGAAGTCATCCCTCTCAATGTACAGCTCTCTGGTGAATGGTGTGGGGCGGGTGCCCGCGGATTTGTCTTCCGGGTTTACCACATAATCGAAGTGCTCTACTTTGTCTTCCGGGAAGTTTTCTATAACGAGTTTTACGGGGTTCATAACTGACATTACTCTGGGGGCTGTTTTATTCAGTTCCTCACGGATGCAGTGTTCGAGAAGGGCGATATCCACTGTACTGTTGCGCTTGGCAAGACCAATTGTGGAGCAGAAATTCCTGATGGCAGCAGCTGGAACGCCCCTGCGCCTGAGTCCGCAGAGAGTTGGCATACGCGGGTCATCCCATCCATTGACAAGGTCTTCATCGACAAGTCTTCTCAGGTAGCGTTTGCTTACAACAGTGTAGTTCAGGTTCAGCCTGGCGAACTCGATCTGTCGGGATCTGAAAATACCAAGTTTTTCCAGATACCAGTTGTAAAGGGGACGGTTTACCTCGAACTCGAGAGTACAAAGACTGTGGGTAATTTCCTCTATTGAGTCTTCAAGACAATGGGCGAAGTCGTACATGGGGTAGATACACCATTTGTCACCTGTTCGGTGATGGCTTCTGTGCAGGATTCGATACATCGCCGGATCCCTTAAGCACATGGTTGGGCTGGTCATGTCAATCTTTGCCCGAAGGGTTCGACTGCCCTCTGGAAATTCTCCTCTTTTCATTCTGCGGAAAAGATCCAGGTTTTCTTCAATGGATCTGTTTCGGAAGGGGCTGTTTTCCCCGGGTTTTGTCAGGGAGCCTCTGTAGGTTTTTGTGTCTTCCGGGGAAAGATCGCACACATAGGCCAGATCCATGATGATCAGTTGCTCCGCAAGTATGTACATCCGCTCAAAGTAATCCGAAGCGAAGTGAAGGTTGTTCCATTTGAAACCCAGCCATTCAACATCACCCATGATTGCTTCAACAAATTCGGTTTCTTCCTTTACCGGATTTGTGTCGTCAAACCGGAGATTGCATTTGCCATTGTATTCTCCGGCAATACCGAAATTAGTACAGATGGACTTTGCGTGTCCTATGTGCAGGTATCCGTTGGGTTCCGGGGGAAATCTGGTGACTATTTCTCTGTGTTTACCGGATGCCAGATCTGAATCTATTATTTCTCTGATAAAATCTCTTGATTTTTCTTCCATTTTTTGTTCTCCCCTTGAATAATATGATGCCAATCATAATTGAAATCAGCTTTCATCATCCATAACCCGCTGTACCATGTTGAGAAAAGTAATCCATGTACCTCTGAACATGTGAAGGGGTCGGGCATCCAGTGTGCGAAGCTACAGTAGAGTATTTGTGATGGATTCGGGCTCAGGAGTTGAGAGCCTTACAAAGCCGATACCGACATTCCCCTCCGTGCTGAAGGGAAAATAACAAGAGCGGAAACAATTTCCAACATTTCCTGCAAGGAATTCAGATATTGTTGATAATCGATTCCAGCAGGCACACATCTTCAAGCTGGCGCCTGAGAGTGCTGTTCTTTCCCGTGGATCGGTGCGTCCTCTTCGAAAAAAGGGTTGTTCCGTCACTTGCCAGTTCCAGCGTCCCCGCTGCCCGGATGATGCAGAGGGGGAGAGATACCGGGGATTTGATTACCCTTGACACTCCATTTCTGATGCTGCAGAGAAACACAGGGATATTGCAGGAGATGGAGCTGAACACTAATACGCCCGCATTCTGAAAGGCGGTCGAATTCACGCGTCTGCCTTTCCTGAAGCCTTCGAGAGCCCAGAGCGGTATCGAATTTGCGCCGGTAAGCAATGAGTGAGGGCATTGTTCTGGAAAAGTGATGTGAAGTCCGCTGTTCTTCAAAATATCGGTTTTCTGTCTCTTAGTCAGCCAGCTGGCAAGTCTGCTGCCTACTGGTTCTCGAACTGGCTGAACAAACTGCAAAATGTTTTCTGTTGCCATTTCTCAAACCTCCCGGCACTATATTAACCCCCGATTGTTAAGCAGATGTTAATTTACTTCGGATGGAGGTTTTCTTGAAAGTTACTGTTGTTGGCGCAGGTCTTGCCGGGTGCGAAGCGGCTCTTCAGCTTGCTGTTCTCGGTATTGAAGTTGATTTGTATGAGATGCGTCCTGCAAAGATGACTCCTGCTCATACCACAGGTCTGCCGGCGGAGCTTGTCTGCTCGAACTCGCTGCGTTCAGATCTTCCGCATAATGCGCCGGGACTTCTTAAAGAAGAACTTCGCAGGTGCGGTTCTTTTCTCATGAAGGCCGCTGACAATTGCCGCGTACCTGCCGGCGGAGCCCTGGCTGTAGACAGAGACAAATTCAGCAGAGCTGTTCAGGAGAAGCTTAACAATCAGAGATTGATAACCATGAAAGAAGAAGAAGTTACCGAAATACCTCAGGGTAAAGTGATAATTGCCGCAGGTCCCCTGGCCTCCGGATCACTTGCAGATTCTATCAGTGAGCTTACTGGAAGCGGGTCGCTTTACTTTTATGACGCTATTGCACCAGTGGTTGATTTTGAATCCATAAACATGGATCGCGCATTCTTTCAGAACCGTTATGAGACTGATGGGGATGCCGATTATTTAAACTGCCCGTTCACAGAGGAAGAATACTACAACTTTGTACGGGAATTGAAACTCGGGAACAGGGTGTCCACCCGTGATTTTGAAAAAGAAATTCACTTTCAGGGATGTATGCCTGTTGAGGCAATCGCGGACAGCGGGGATATGTCCCTTGCTTTCGGGCCAATGAAACCGGTTGGATTAATTGACCCGCGAACAGGAATCCGGTCTTTTGCTGTGGTTCAACTGAGAATGGAAAACAAAGCGGGAACCGCCTGGAATCTTGTCGGGTTTCAAACAAAACTGACTTATCCCGAGCAGAAGAGAATTTTTCGAATGATACCGGGTCTTGAGAAGGCCGAATTTATCCGCCTGGGTTCCATGCACAGGAACACATTCATCAACAGCCCGGCTCTGCTTGATTGCAGAATGCGCCTCAGGACTGATGAAAGAATAATGTTCGCCGGTCAGATTACAGGTGTAGAGGGCTACATTGAATCCATTGCCTCCGGTTTTCTGGCCGGATTACTTATGGCAGGTCTTCAGGTGCTGCCTCCTGCTGATACGGCTCTCGGAGCGATTTTGAGATACCCCACGGAGACAGTCACAGATGACTATCAGCCTTCCAACATCAATTACGGTCTTTTCCCGCCTCCTGCAAAGAAGACAAGGGGAGGCAGAAGAGCCAGAAGAGAAGCCCAGGCCGAAAGAGCTCTCAATAGTCTTGGAAACTGGTTGGCTGGATTGTCAGGTTTTTCTTTTCAGTAAATACACATAGATACTTGCTGTAAGCAGCATTACCACCAGTGATGCAAGTACATAGCTGTCGGGATGAGGTCCTTCGGCGACCGGGTCAGCAGAAAGAACAGCAGCGGGATATCCTGTAAAAAGCAGAAAATCGGTAACTCGTCCGTGAAGGGATCCTGTGATTTGAGCAAGCCACATCAGGCTTAGAATTGCCCTGCCTGCGTATTTCAGATGCTGTTCTGTCATAAGAAGTACCAGAGAAAACGAAGTCGCGATCAGCGATGCAGCAACCCAGAACTGCCACGGAGGAGGAGCTGATACGGCAAATACCGCTATTGAGGAAACAACTGCTCCTGCCAGCGCCGGGAAAAGCCATTCAGTTATTCTGACCTTCTTTCTGCCATTGCCTCTGATGGTAATTGACATAATGCCCTTCCGGGCAGCGGAACTGTTCCAGTCTGCAAGCAGAAACACCGCGGGAAACAACACTGTAAAAGAAACAAGCTGACCGGGTATCTGCCGCCCAGGGGTAATTATCAGCAGACCAGTCAGGAGAAGGCCGCCGAGCCACAGTCTGCTGCTCATGCCTGCTGCTCTTTCCCACATCATTTTTGCTGTGAAAATGATTATCTGCAAGTTCAGAAACCTTCCTCTCCGCCAAACAAATCAACTGGAACCTGTGACTGGTCGGGCGGGTTGAACATCTTCAGAAGGGCGTCGGGAGGGATGGGTGACAGATTCAGCTCAACAACGGCTCTGGAGTTAGCTCTTGCAGTAAGCATCAGCTGTGTGATGGCGTATCTGGTGTCTGCATGGGTAAATCGGTAGACACCGTCAGTATGTACCAGATTTTTTATTCCTTCAATCATTTCAAGCTGCTTGCGGGGTATTGAAGGGTAGAAGGAAACAGTTATCTCCGAGCCTCCAACCGCCATTGCCGCAAGTTCTGAGTGTCTGACTGTTCTGCTGATGCCGTTTTCGTCACAGAGCGCGATGCGTTCCACACCATAGGGTATCTGCCCCAGAGATGAGGCTCTGAAAAGAACAGTATTTCCAGCTTCAGAGAATGTCTTGAGTTTTGAGTGAAGAGAGTCGTGTACGGGACATTCCACAACCAGAAGTTCCGGTGAAGTTGCCATGGCGATGGCCATCGCAGTTCTCTGAGCCTCGGATGGTTCAAGTTTCTCAACAGGAACACCGTCCAGTGATTCAAGATCAAGCCACTCCAGAAGCTGATTCGTGAGTTGAGTTGTTTCTTTCCTGGTTTTCCCGGAACTGGCTACCGCCAGGTTGATGCAGCCCCTGGCAGTCATCCCCGGAGGTGCGTCAATAGTGTCGGATATGTATCCTGTTGAAGCTCTGCCCTCGCGGGAGGTGGACGGTGTCATGCCGATTCCTGTTACTACTTTGCCCACAGGTGGTGACGAGAACCCCGCGGCATATCCGGCAAGAGTGCGGGCTGCGGAATTATCATCTCCCAGAAGAGCCGCCATAGTTCCTGCAAGCACAGCGAAATCAATGGAGAGGGGTAAGCCCTTCCCAAGTGAGACGCCGAGATATTTCAGAAGTACCTTTGGCGGCTGCTTCATGGCCTGCTACTTATCCAGTTTGGAGGAAAGGCTCTTGTCTGCGGTTTCAAGTGCTTTCACAACGCCCATGCCGCTTCTGCCGGATGTTCTTGGAGTTGCTCCGGTTTCCACACAGCGGAGAAATTCCTCCATTTCGGAATGAAGGGGCTCGAAGGAGTCAATCTGCGGGCTTACTATGTCTCCTGTGCGATATGAGAGCTGGTATTCACCAAAAGTCTCAGGTTCCAGGATGTCAACTCCCTTATCAAAGATCTTGATTTTCTCGTTGGGCTCGGTATCATCGTAGATGAGCATCTTCCGGCTTCCCACAATGACAGTTTTCCTGAGCTTGGAAGGAGCCAGCCAGGCCACCTGGACATTCGCAGTTGCTCCACTGGGGAACCCGAGATTAATGAATGCCACATCCGGAATTCCCTTCAAGGTATAGTCATGTCCGAATGCTTCCACAAAGTTCGGTTCTTCATCCAGCCAGTAGAAAAGCATGGAAAAATCGTGAGGCGCGAGATCCCAGATAACAGAGACATCTTTCTGGTGCAGACCCAGATTCACTCTGGTACTGGTAATGAATCTGATGTCACCAAGCTCCCTGTTGTCGAGGATCTGCTTGATCTTCAGCACTGGAGGAGAATAGAGGAATGTGTGACCGACCATGGTTACAAGCCCGTTCTCTTCAGCGTAATGTACCATTTCCTCGGCTTTTTCTGTATCCTCCGCGAATGGTTTTTCCACAAAAACATGCTTGCCTGATTTCATTGCCTCCATCGCCAGGGGGTAATGACTGGAAACACTGGTCGCGATCACTACCGCATCGATTTCCGGATCATTGAAAATGTCCCCGGCATTAAGGGTTTTGCGGCAGGTTGGAAATCTCTCTGCTATCTTACTTAAGCGCCCTGGATCCCTGTCGCAGATAACAATCT
>JAUVIS010000152.1 GCA_030592635.1 Candidatus Fermentibacteraceae bacterium
ACCTGAGGGCGTCCCGGGCGTTAGCACGGAAAGCAACAGGGCTTACACCTGAGGGCGTCCCGGGCGTTAGCACGGAAAGCAACAGGGCTTACACCTGAGGGCGTCCCGGGCGTTAGCACGGAAAACAGCAGGATAAAGCCTTATGCTAATCCTGAAGAGAATATGCAGATTAAACAGGAAGAACGCCATGTATGGAATTTACTCGTCATAAATGACCGGGTTTTGTCTTTCTTTGAATGATTAGAGAGATGGCCTGGAATCCAGAACTTGAAGAAACAATCCGATCCGGGATTTTGTCAATGCCGGTTGGAAAATTCAGTACCGTGCTGAAGTTGTTTTCGCGGATAGAGAGTTTCTGAATCCGGTTGTACGGGATGAAATACCGGTGGTAGAATGCTCTGATTTCTATTCCATCCTCATAGATGAGCAACCGGAAGAATACACCTCGCAGTCCCTGGATAGTACCCGCGCCATTGTACTCTTCGAGTACTTCCCTGTCTTTTTCGAAGCGGGATTTTCTTTTGTTGTACAATGCGGGTCCGGCGAGCAGGGCAAGAAAAACAGCCAGAAGAGAGATTCCCCCAAGTTGCTGAAAATCGTCACTGTCATTTAAAAGAAATCCTGCCGCAGCCCCGGCAGCAATAAATGCCGCAAGAATCAGGCAGAAGCTCGTTCCAATGCCGGATGGCATTAGTGAGTCTGAGTACTTCTTATCCATATTTCGATCCGGCAGGATGCAGTGAACTGGTGGCGGACTTATTCATGTTCCAGCGTTTTCCGCACTCTGGCAGCCAGGTTCTGCTGAGTGAACGGTTTCTGAATGAAGTTGATACCAGAGTCAAGAACGCCGCGGTGAGCGATGACATCTGCTGTGTAGCCTGACATGAACAGGCGCTTCATGTTTGGAGAAAGAGACATCAGATGGTCTGCCAGAGCACGGCCGTTCATTTCGGGCAGAACAACATCGGTTATGAGTAAATGAATATCGCCGGAGTATTCGCCTGCCAGGCGTATGGCTTCACCCGGAGTGGCAGCGGCCAGAACGGTGTATCCCTGGTGTTCGAGCATCATCATGGTCATTTCCAGGATTGATGGTTCATCTTCCACCAGCAGGATGGTCTCGCTGCCGTGCCTGATTGATTCCGATTTCCCTTTCTTCTGTGTCTGTCCGATATCGCCGGTGTGCCTGGGCAGGTAGATACTGAAAGTAGTCCCCATACCCGGTTCGCTGTATACATTGATGAAACCGTTGTTCTGCTTTACAATGCCGTAGACCATTGCGAGGCCAAGGCCTGTTCCATGGCCTGCCTTCTTGGTGGTGAAAAATGGCTCGAAAAGCTTGTTCATGGTCGCCTTGTCCATGCCGAAACCATCATCGCTGACAGTCAGCAGAACATATTCTCCCGGGATCAGCTCCGCATTGCCAGCACGATAGGCCTGGTCGATGGTGGAGTTTTGTGTTTCAATGGTGATTTTGCCCACGCCCGCAATGGCATCCCGTGAGTTGACGCACAGGTTAGCCAGCAATTGATCTACTTGTGCCTGATCCATATTGACCGGCCACAGATTATTGCCGGGCAGCCATTGAAGATGAATGTCCTCGCCAATGAGACGCCGGAGCATATTCAGCATTCCTCCCACGGTCTCATTCATTTCGAGTACCTCGGGGGAAATGGTCTGCTTGCGGGCGAATGCCAGCAGTTGCCTGGTCAGATCCGCAGAGCGCTCCGCGGCTGTTCGGATTTCCGTTAAGTGGGGATGCAGCGGCTGGGACGAGTCAATCTGATTCAGTGCCATTTCGGTGTGGCCGAGGATTACGCTGAGCATGTTGTTGAAGTCGTGAGCGACTCCTCCCGCCAGCCTCCCGATAGAGTCCATCTTTTGAGCCTGGCGCAGTTGCGCCTGCAGTGTAATCTGTCCTGTAATATCAGAAATTACATGTACAATGCCCTTCAGCATTCCGGCATGGTCAAGAATGGGATCCACATACACTTCCAGCCAGCGGTCGTCCTGCTGAAAAACAATGGATTCCCGCTGTCTGCTTTTTTTCATACGGGCAACAGGGCAGTTTTCGGGGGGTTCTGTCAGACCGTGAAAGAGTTCCCAGCAATGTTTCTCATTTATGTTCGTTTCAGAAAGGCCGAACATTTTCAAGGTCGCCGAGTTGTGTTGAAGAACAAGCCCGTTGTTATCAATAATACATACGGAATCACTCATCGCCTCAAAAGTGGATTCCCACCTCACTGCGGCTTCCTGCAGTTTTTTTTCGGCCCTCTTTTGTTCAGTGATGTTGGAAGCCATGCCTGCCATGGCAACTGGATTTCCATTTTCGTCTGTAAGCAGAGTGGTGGTCATTTGAGTTGGGAATACTGTGCCGTCACGGCGGATATGACCGACCTCGCCGTAACAGAATCCCTTTTTCATGACCTCTTTTGTGAAGGGTTCAACATCATTTTCTATTTGTTTACTGCTGTGGCAGATATTCAGGCTCTTACCGAGCAGTTCCTCCGCCTTCCCGTAACCGTGCATACTTACCCATGAGTCATTCGCGAACAGCAGTTTTCCTTCAAGGTCGGCAATTGCCATTCCGTCTGCGGATTGCTCGACAAAAGAGGAGTAGAACCTGAGTTGCTCTTCTTTCTTCCTGTGTTTTGTAATGTCTGTTCCCGCGCAGAAGAAGTAGTCCATTTCACCTTTTTTATTGAAAACAGGTCTTCCGTGCCATTCAATCAGAAGTTCTCTTCCATCCCTGGTCAATACATGATTTTCACTCAGAGTCAGTTCATGTTTACTTATTATTTTATCAAATACAGTAGATAATTCCTTTTGATTTCTTTCAGGAACCAGAGTTGCAAGATAGTCTTTCCCGAGAATTTCTTCTTTCTTGTATCCAAGCGCCTGAAGCATCGTTTCGTTAATCATTACAGTTCTGCCGTCAGTGTCGATAGCGACATAAAAGGCGGGAGATGCGTTAAGCAGAGTTTTACTGAAGTCCCTCTCCCCGTACAATATTTTCTTTACCTGCCTGCGCTCGGTTGTATCACGCCCAAAAGCAATTCTCCCGATAACATTTCCTCTCTGATCGAAAAGAGAAGAGCAATTCATCTCGACAGGTATCCTGCCTCCATCCCTGTGCAGAATGTCAATCTTGTAAAGAGGTATCATTTCTCCGGAGAGACCTCTTTCAAAGTAATCAACAGTTGATTCAATGTATTCGGGAGCAATCATATCCGTGTAGGGGCGACCAATGAAATGATTACAGGAGAAACCTGTTACCATTTCAACAGCAGGATTGACATAGGTGAATCTGCCGTCTGTATCCATGGTAAGAACTATATCAGTTGAGTTTTCAGAAAGTGAGCGATATCTGTTCTCGCTTTTCTCGAGTGCTTCCTCTGCATGTTTGAGAGCGGCGTTTGAGGCTTTCAGCTCGACCGCGAGCTTTCGCAACTCGCCGTTGTTGTACCGCGCTTTCACCTCGTCATTCACACAAGACATGCCAGTGGCATCCTTTCGTGGTGCAGAGTTAAGACTTATTCAATAGCCGTGCTGCCCGTGTAGCAATACCAGAGGGACGAAAAGCAGAAAAACAGTGATATACCCCGGTTTGCCCCTCTGCTAATCTGCAGATCCCACATAGCACTTAAGTACAAGCAATATTGATGCCAGAACCAATATTGGGGAATATGCAGAATAAATCTTTTTATGTGCTGATTCCGGTTGAAGTAATTCTCACGGTCTTGCAGATTGCGCTATCTTCCTGCCCGGTTGAAGTGCTTTGCTCTGAAGATCAGCTTGTAATTAAAGCGAAAGAGTACATGCAGGAGATGGAATGCAAAAAAAGGGAGCCGGTGACCCGGCTCCCGGAAGTATTATCGGTATTACTTGAGAGAGGACTTGATGGCTGCCCAGGTGCTGGGAGCGAGGGCCTCTATTGTCTCTACGAGGGTGATGTCGTCCCAGTAGATCGAGCTTCCGCCGTTACTGAACAGATCCAGGGCGTCAAACTCAATGAATCCACCGGTTCCCCACTGAATGGTATCCAGAAGGATGCCGTTGTAGTAGACATTCTGCATGTTCGCAGTAAGATCAATTTCAACCTTTACTTCAACCCACTGGTCGTAGATGATGGCGGCAGTTGCTGTTCCCTCAGTGACAATCACCTGGCCGCTGTCAGAGTTGAACACAAGCTGAAGAGCCCAGTCACTGTCATTACCCATGTAGAGCGTGAGCAGAATGAAGTACTGAGTGCCCGTGGAACCTGATGGGATGTAGTTCCAGGCTGTGATGGTCCACTCGCCTGAAGTGATATTGAATTCCTGAACCACATCTGTAGTTGGCTCAACATCAAGTGAGTGCGGGGCACTCAAAGACTGTACATCTGTTACATAGCCGTCAGGAGCAGGATTGCCGTCCCAGCCTTCCCAGCCGCCCTGTCCAATGATTCCGGTGCCGAGGCCGTAGGAATCAAAATTCTCGCTCCAGTCAGCTGTTGCCAGAGATGCCAGCAGCAGCGTCATGGCTATTAAAGTAAACTTCATTCCAATTTCCTTTCCTTTAGTGTACGGAACAGTAATCAAGTCACGCCCTTTCTATAGTCTAATATTTCATTTAGGTCAAGTGCTTTCCAGTTGGGCGAAAGTGTTATACATAGAGGTGTAACTGTGGCAGAGGAGGCATGATGCAGGAGAAAAACTGGTCAGAGAAACACCTGAAAAGACTTATCGTTGAGCAGAGAAAACACATGTGGCGTGACGATACCATAGAAATGTACTCCGGATGGATGGCACTGAAGCCGGGGATGACCGTCGTTGATGTCGGGTGCGGTCTTGGTTATCTGGGCTGGACCTACTGGAAGTACTTTGGTAACGGGGGCAGATATTTCGGGCTTGACCAGTCCTGCAGCCTGATTAAAGAAGCGTACTCAATGAGCAGTGACTGGGCCCGGGGCGGCATTGCATCATTCCAGCAGGGAGA
>JAUVIS010000059.1 GCA_030592635.1 Candidatus Fermentibacteraceae bacterium
AGAGTTTCTTAGCAATCAAAGCACATGGACCGTTGGATGAAAAAATCCGGGAGATATCCTTTTCAGGATCATAGCGCTGCAGAACAGTATCACTGCCGGCATCGTCCCAGCAGACGAAATTACCGTTTGCCCGAAGAAAAACGCTGTCTGCACTCGGGCAATGCATCCGTTTCCTTTCTGTGTTTTCGGAACGAAGCAAAAGACATATCAGTCAGGAAAGGAGAGGTTCCATTTCCCCGGTCAGTTCCCGCATCAGCTCCTTGACGCTGACTATCTTATCAATTCTGTATACATTCTGACCGCACATGGGGAATCCCGTATCAAGCTTGCCCCGTGACGAGTCCAGCAGTGCAAGTGCGATACAGTAGTTCGCCTTGTCGGCATCGCATGTTATCAGGCACTTGTAGAAGCAGTTGAATTTCTGTTTTTCACCAAGGCTCTTCTCGACAAACGGAGTTCTGATTACCCGTGCGGGAAGTCCTACCGGAGAAAGGATTACAGCAACATCATCTTCTGTTGCATCAACATAAGCCTGCTTGTAAGCGTTTGAGACATCGCACTCGTGCGTGGCTACAAAGCGTGTGCCCATTTGAACGCCACTGGCGCCCATGTTCAGGAATCCGGCAATATCTGCTCCTGTATAAACGCCTCCAGCTGCAATAACTGGAATTTTTCGCCCGGCTTGCTGCTCGTAGCGATCGGTCACAGCAAGTGTCTCGCGAACAAGGGTTTTCAGGTCGGAAGCTTTACCGTCAAGAATATCCTGCAACTTGAATCCCAGGTGACCGCCAGCCATGGGGCCTTCTACCACGATAGCATCAGGGAACCGTGAATACTTCTTTGACCATGATCTGCAGATAACATCCGCGGCGCGGCCCGATGAAATGATCGGAACAAGCTTCATGGAGGAATCACCGGCGAATTCAGGCAGACGCAGAGGAAGCCCGGCACCGGCAAAAAGCACATCCACCTCTTCACGGGCACAGGTTTTCACCAGATCGCCAAAATTAGTCAGCGCAACCATAACATTAACACCTACGGGGAGACCCTGCTGTTTTACTTCTCTGATCTCAGCGGAAAGAGCCTGACGGGATCTCTGCATATATGGTATTGACATATCCATCTCTTCGCCCAGCCCTACACTGGCAATGACACCAAGACCGCCAGCCAGAGAAACGGCTGATGCCAGTGATGCTTTTGAAACGGAAACACCCATACCACCTTGAACAATTGGAATGCGAATTGTCAGATCACCGATTTTAAGGCTCGGTATTTTCATTAGTCCCCTTCTGTCATAGCACTACTCATTGCACCATCATGCACCAATGGCACAAATGGTATCGTTAAAGCTCCTGAAAAAACGCACAAAACTACACTTACCGCAGAATGCCTTATAACGATTGTTTCACCGGTATGCACTGAAAATACCACAAATCCGGCTGACCATACAACAGCGCGAAGCAGAAAGTCTGCTTGCGGTATGCATGGAAGGTTAAGATGCCGGGGAACGAATCGCATCATCCGCAAAGAGAACAGTGGCGCGGCTTCACCGGTATCCTTTTCTCATTATCTTTGTTTCTGCCCGGCAGTTTTGTATCATTCCTGATACAGAAAGGGGAGAAACAATGAAAATTACCCGTGAGTTGATTAAAAAATTGCCAAAGACCGATCTGCATCTGCATCTGGATGGCTCCATCAGAATTGAGACTCTTATCGAGCTTGCAAAGGACGGCGGAGTTGAATTGCCGTCGTATACAGTTCAGGGTCTGAAGGAAACGGTATTCAAGGAAAATTACGAGAGTCTTGAGGATTATTTGAAGGGATTCGGCTACACCTGTGCTGTTATGCGGAAAAAGGAGAACATAGAACGCATTTCCTATGAGCTTGCCCTGGATAACCAGAATGAGGGAGTTCGGTACATTGAGGTGAGATACGCTCCCCAGCTTCATGCCGGCGGGGAGATGACTCTGTCTGATACCATAGAAGCTGTGAACAACGGACTGGATCGGGCGAAACGGGAGTTCAACAGCCGCGAGGGCGTGGTTTCCGGCGGGGAACCTCCATTTGAGTACGGCATAATCGCCTGCGCCATGCGCTATTTCAACAAATACTTTTCGGACTATTTCAGCGACATCATCTCCGTTCATTCATATTCCCCGGAAGACAAGATATTCGGCCTTGCTTCTCTTGAGCTTGTGGGAGCTGCTGTACAGGCCTGGAAGGAAACGGGAATACCCGTTGTGGGTGTCGACCTTGCCGGCCCCGAGAAGGGGAATCCTCCTGTTCATCACAGGGAAGCCTACATGCTTGCCCACAGGAACTTTCTGAACAAAACGGTTCACGCCGGAGAAGCCTACGGGCCGGAGAGCATTTTCCAGGCAATAACCGAGCTTGGCGCTGACCGGATAGGGCACGGTACATCCCTTTTCAATCCCGAGGCCATCAGCGATCCCGCCATAGCGGACAGAGAGAGGTATGTGCATGATCTCGTCCAGTTCATCGCAGACAGAAGGATAACGATAGAGGTCTGCCTTACCTCCAACATGCAGACAGATCCCCGTCTGCTTCGTCTGGAAGACCATCCCTTCCGTCACATGATGGAGAACAGGCTGTCCTGCACTATCTGCACTGACAACAGAACTGTATCACACACCACCGTTACCGACGAGGTGTACAAGGCTGTACAGGCCTTCGATCTCTCGCTGAAAGAAGTGAAGAACCTTATGGTGTACGGGTTTAAACGCAACTTCTTCCCTAAAACCTACCGGGAGAAGAGAACCTATGTAAGGCAGTGCATGGAGTACTTTGAGAAGATTGTTAAGGATTCAATCTGATTTACCTCCAGCCGAAATGGGAGGACACATGAAAATCACACGGGAACTCATAGAAAAGCTGCCGAAAACCGATCTGCATTTGCACCTTGGCGGATCCATCAGGATAGAGACCCTGATAGAGCTGGCGAAGAAAGACGGAGTTGAACTGCCGTCATACACAGTCCAGGGTCTGAAGGAAACACTGTTCAAGGATAATTACAAAAGTCTTGAGGAGTATCTGGAGTGCTTCAAGTACCCCGGCGCGGTGATGCAGAAATACGATAACCTTACTCGTATTGCATATGAGCTCGCGATTGATAATCAGAATGAAGGAGTCAGGTACATTGAGGTGAGATATGCTCCGCAGCGCTACGCCGGTGGAGAGATGAATCTGTCAGATGTTATTGAGGCAGTCAACAACGGGCTGAACAGGGCGAAGGGAGAGTTCAACAGCAGAGAGAGCATAGTGTCAGGCGAGGAACCCCGCTTTGAGTATGGAATTATCGTCTGTGCAATGCGCTGTTTCAACAAACACTCTTCCCGCTATTTCAGTGATATTTTTTCCGTACACTCCAACTCTCAGCCAGGCAGGATCTTCGGACTTGCTTCCGTTGAACTGGCTGGAGCCGCTGTTAAAGCCTGGAAGGAAACGGGTATACCCGTGGTGGCCATTGACATTGCCGGCCCGGAGAAGGGCTTTCCTCCGATCCATCACAGGGAAGCCTATATGCTGGCCCAGAGGAATTTCCTTAATAAAACAGTTCATGCCGGAGAGGCATACGGACCCGAAAGCATATTTCAGGCAATAACCGAGCTGGGTGCCGACCGAATTGGCCACGGTACATCCCTGTTCAACCCGGCGGCAATCAGCGATCCCGCCATAACAGACAGGCAGAGGTATGTGAATGATCTGGTGCAGTTCATTGCCGACAGGAGGATAACCATAGAGGTTTGTCTCACTTCCAATATGCAGACCGATCCGCAGCTCCTTCGTCTGGAAGATCACCCATTCCGCATGATGATGGACAACAAACTTTCATGTACCCTCTGCACTGATAACAGAACCGTTTCCAATACTACCGTTACCGACGAGGTGTACAAGGCTGTACAGGCGTTTGATCTTTCTTTGAAGCAAGTTAAGAATCTGATGGTTTACGGCTTTAAGCGCAGCTTCTTTCCTCACACCTACAGAGAGAAGAGAGCCTATGTGAGGCAGTGTATGGATTACTTCGAGAAGGTCATTGCCGGTTCAGCTGAATGCCGCTGATTTCGCTGCAGTTCTCTTCCGGTATGGGGAATATCTGTCAGTAGAACCCCGGTTTCTTCAGCGATTCTCAGCGGATCTGGTTCTGACGGGATATCTCATTCCGTCATATCCGGAGCCGTTCGGTTACTCCACAGTTTCACTTATGGGATAGGTGTAGCCCTCTTTCATAGTATTCTTCGAATCAACATGGGCTCTCAAATACTGTCCGCAGTTGCTGCCTATGCGGTTTTCTTCCTGCTCTCCAATGCTGAGAATAACTCTGTAGCCGGCGCTTCTGATATTGCTGACCAGATCATTTCTTTTCTCAGACGAGGAAGGATCTATGTGGGAGGAGAGGTTGTTTTCCATTGCCCTGTAAGTTGGATTCAGCGGCGTAATCTTGATAAGGAAAAACTCAGGATCGAAGTGTTCAAGAAGAACCTCCGGCTCCAGCGGCGAGCCTTTCGCGAGGGCGAAGTTCAGAGTTACTTTTCTGTCGCCGGAAGAATAAAATTTCCTGCCGTAGGCAGCGATTTCAGACATAGTCCATGTGTTCACGGGAATGATCTGTCTGCGAAGAGCCGGATCTGTTGTATGCAGAGAGAACTGAAGCTGGAAATTACCATTGGAGTAGAGTTTCCGCTTGACATCCATCAGATCCCTGAAAAATCTGTCGGTTCCAGTGGGGGCAACTGTGGAGATGGAAGGCATGAATCCCGGTGCCTCAATCCTGTCGGGAAGATATCTGAGTACATCAATCACTGAGTGGTTAAGCGCCGGTTCACCCATTCGGGCGAATTGAACCTTGAATTGTGTTGAAGGAACCTTCAAGTCCGGGAAGCGTCTTCTTACCATCATTTCTATCTGTTCTGTTATCTGTCTGGCTGTGAGCTTCCCGTGGTATTCCGCCCCGGCATCGCACATCGAGCAACCCACCGGACAGCCGAAAAGGGTTGAAACCAGCATTACCCACTTCTGTTCCAGGGGCAGTGGCGGCTGCACTGACTCAGCGCATTCAACCTGAAGTCCGTTCTCAAACTCAACTATGTAAACCCTGGCAAGATCATCCCTGCCGCTGGAAGCAATCACCTTCATTTACCGGTCTCCATCTTCTTCAGATATCCCGCTGTTTCCATGGCGGCCTTTACTCCATTGCCCACGGCAATAGCCGTCTGGCGGTAAATGCCGTTTCTGCAGTCTCCGCACATGTGGAAGGAACCGTCCGCAGGCGGCGAAGATAACAGTTTTTCTGAAATGAAATCCACTCTCGCCGTTCTTCCGGCAGCTACAACAACCAGCTCTTCTGAAAAGGAGTTCTTTGGAAGGCTTCCCGGATGGAGCGTTATCTTCCGGATCTTCCTCACTTTATTCAGCAGGTGGGGAACAGCTTTTGAAAAATCTCCACGAGCATAAACATTCACAGTGTAACCCGAACTGAGGCTCATGGCATAGTCAAGCGCGGCGTCACCGCCACCTATCACCGCCGCTGAACCGCCCGAACTGCCGGCAAGTTTGCTGACCCCGTAGTGAATATAATCGTCGGCAACTCCCGGAACAGCAATTTCCCGGGGAACTGTCCCCGAGGCCACAATCACTGCAAGTGCGGTAGTAACTCCTGTTTCTGACTCAATATGATAAAGCGAGTTTTCCCGGAAGAGACAGGTAACCTCGTTTAAAGCAATTCTCCCGGGCAGGGGAAACAGGCTTGCCAGTTCTCTTCCGGAAATTCCTTCAGGAGCACCGGGATAATTTATCACGGAACAGGCATTGAGAAGCAGCCCTCCCGGCTCATCACACTCATATACAAGCGGGTCAATCCCATACAGCTTAAACTGTCTTGCGGCAGCCAGGCCCGCCGGGCCGGCTCCAATTACAACAGCCCTCTCACGACCCATTCCAACTCCGAACATATCTTAAAATGGAGGAAACACTCACGGGCTTTGTAAAGCCGTGAGCCAGATTTGCGGTAGTTGCCCGGTGCAGTTCCATGTTCATTGTAGCTGTGCCGTCAACGGGCATCAGAACCCTGTACCCTCTTACAAAGGCCGCACGGGCTGTAGTTTCGCAGCACAGATTAGTCATTACTCCGGTGATCACAACGGTGGAAACTCCCTGCTGATTCAGCAGTTCATCAAGTCCGGTATCGTAAAATGCATCATACTGGGTTTTGTCGATTACTCCGGCCCAGGATGTATCAAAAGCACTGTGTATTTTACTCAGCGGGTTTTCTGCGGTTATCGTGTCTTTCCACCAGCGTCCCATCATTTCCGCGTTCTCAGCGGTATTCAGGTGTCTGGTATAGATCACCGGCAGATTGTGCATCTCAAATTCCTCAGCAAGCTCCAGAACAATCGGTACCAGCTTCGGGACAGAGGGTATAAAGGCGTGGGATTCCGGTGAAATGAAGAAATCCTGCATGTCCAGTACCAGCAGGGCAAGCCCGCCAATATCAAGATTCTCTATGCTCTTGTCTCGCAAACTCTGAAGGTTTATGCGATCCCAGTAATTTTCTCTGAGCATTGTCACTCCTGGTTTGTCGAAGAGAACTCTTTAAGCATTCGCCGAATATACTCAGCATCTCCTCCATGTCCGATTTCCCGGTCACAAGGGGCGGCCACAGATAGATCACCGGACCCAGCGGTCTGATGATGAGTCCCATCTTGAGGGCCATCACAGCCATACGGGTCGCGGTATTGCTACCGCCGGCTTCTTCAGATATCTCCAGAGAACTCATGCAGCCGAGAGCAGTTGAGCGGTGAACCCCGGGGATCCCGGCAAACAGAGAGAAAGCGTTTTGAAGCAGAGCAGCCGGTAATCTGCTCTGTTCAAGGACATCCTCGCTGTTAAAAACCTCAAGAGCGGCAATTGCCGCCGCTGCCGCCAGAGGATTTCCCGAGAATGTGTGACCATGGTAGAAGGTTCTGTCCTTTGAGTCGGAAGAGCGGAAAGAATCAAATACCTCGGACGTGGCAACAACAGCGCTCATGGGCAGGTAACCTCCGGTAAGAGATTTTCCCACTACCATAATGTCAGGCTGGATTCCCGCAAGATCCGACGCAAACATTGCCCCGGTCCTGCCGAATCCCACAGCAATCTCATCCAGTATCAGCAGTACATCAAGCTCGGAGCATAATTCGCGCAGTCGGGTAACATATTCCGGCGGGTAAATACGGATTCCGGCAGCCCCCTGACACACCGGTTCAATTATTACCGCGGCGGTTGTCAGTGCCCGTTCGCGCAGAATTTCTTCCATGCCGCTGAAACATTGAAGAGAGCAGTTCTTTTCAAAGGGACAGTGGAAACAGTGGGGGGCGGGTGCCTGCACTGAACGATTCACCACATGCTCAACGGGTTTGTGGAACCGGGGGAGGAAGCCAAGCCCGACAGTTCCGAGGGTGTCTCCGTGATAAGCTCCTGAAAGAGAGATGATGTTTTTCTTCTCCGCCTGCCCAAGGTTCCACCAGTATTGTATAGCAATCCGCAGCGCTGCCTCGACTCCGCTTGCTCCGTCCGAGGCGTAATAGATACGATTCAGACTACCGGGAGCTACCCCGGCGAGCATTTCAGAGAGCTTGATTACTCCGGTGTGGGACATTCCGCCGGTGATGGAATGCTGCAATCTAACTGATTGCTGTACAACCGAGTTAACAATATGAGGATGGCTGTGCCCCAGGTTAACACACCACCATGAGCTTATTCCGTCCAGGTATTCTCTGCCCGTCACATCCCGCAGTCTGACTCCTTTTGCGCTCTGTATTACCGGGAAGTTCATTCGCTCAAATTTGTCAATATCCGTGTAGGGATGCCAGAGGTGCTGAAGGTCAGTTTCCCTGAAGTTCATTAGAAAGAATTCCTTTCAGTTTTTCGCAGATCGCAGTAAAAGAGCAATCAGGAAAAGAATCAGGTGAGAAGGGAATTTCCCCAAGTATCGCGGTTCCGCCATAATCCCGTATCGCTCTTGTGTTGCTTTTACTGATAAGCTCTGACGGAGGTGATGTATGGTTAATAACTACACCTGCAACCTCGAGCCCTGCATTCTGTAACGCCGAAAGAGACAGCAGTGTGTGGTTGATTGTTCCAAGCTTGTCGGAAGACACCAGCACCACAGGCCATTCAAGTGCGACCATGAGATCAAGCATGGTTTTCCCGTCGCCCAGCGGAACGAAAATTCCTCCTGCTCCCTCAGCCACAACACACTCAAAATCAGATCGGAGATCCTCAAGATCAGTAACCATTCGAGCAAGGTCAATCGGAGTTCCGGCAAGTTCAGCAGCCAGGTGAGGAGAGCAGGCAGGAACAAACAGAAGGGGGCAGAGCTTGCTTAAAACAGCATCCGGGAAGGTAAGCCCAGCAGTCTTCAGGGAGAACTCCAGATCTTCAGCAATACCGTTAACGCATCCTGTCTGGACGGGTTTCGCAGGTACTGCGTTAATTCCACTGCCAATAAATCCTCTCACAATTCCGGCAGTTGCGAATGTTTTTCCCGCTTCGGTATCAGTACCGGTCACAAACAATGATCTCATGTAATACCTCCGGATGCAACCACAAAGTGAACCCTGTAAGTTGCTGGAACCGATCCGGAATTGTCACCGAATTCCGACTGGTAGAAATCAAGGGCTTTTCTCAAAGCACCCGGCGAAACAGCAGGAGCGCCGGAGTGCCCGGAAAGTGATGCTCCAATGCCCCGTACTGCCCGGAGGGCATCAACCGGTGAAGGGTAATGAACCGTGAAATCCAGAGAATATCCCCTCACCGGGGAAAAACCTGACTCAATGAAAAGCTTGTCCCAGGCAGTGCCTGACAGATAGTTAAGCGAATTCCAGGAACCGCCCGTTTCAGAAAAACTCTCTTCCAGTTCACCGAGCATTCCTCGAACGGGGATCGCATGAACGGTAACTCCTCGCGGCGTAATCAGAGAAGACAGTTTTCGGGCGAAGGAAGCAGGATTACTGAGCCACTGCAGGGCGCAGCTTGAAGCAACCAGTCCGTACTGCCTGTCACAATGGCTGTTTTCAAAATCCCAGACTCGACATCTTGCAAGATCAGAGTCAGGTATCTTAGTCCGGCAGATATCAACCATTCCAGGGGCGATGTCGGTGAATACTTTCAGGGCATCGGGGAAAGAATCATGAAGCCCAAGAGAAAGAATTCCGGTTCCGCATCCCAGCTCAAGCAGACTATCCGGGTGAAAACCGGCAGCAATATCAAGAACCTCCGAAGCAATCAGCCTGTGGTGTTCGGCATAACGGTCGTAGACACCTGCCGCGGCAGAGAACCTCGATGCGACCAGTTCCCTGTCAGGAGTGAATACGCTCCGCAAGCTTTTTCACCGCCCTGGCGATAACCTCAGGGTGGGTAAGAGGAAGGAGATGACTGCCGACTTCAACGGGAATAAAGGAAGCGGAATCCAGCACTTCCTCAATAAGATGTGTGGAGCACTCATAAGGTATTATCTCATCAGAGGTTCCGTGAATAACCACGGCTGGAACGGATCTATCAGGCTTGACTACCCGGTTGAACATCACATCCAGACCGAGCTGCAGCTCTTCAATTGAAAACAAAGATGATTGTGCCAGCAGATCGGGCAGAACTACCATTCCAGCACCGCATCGCCTGAAGAAAGATTTCAGATATCCCTGTCTGCTTCTGGAGAGCATTGAGGTAATTTCGGAACAAGTGGCTGGATCAACCCCCGGCCTGAGACCCGATGACGCAATACAGCACATTGAGGAAACAAGCACAAGCCCTTTCACTTCCCGTCGACTGGAAAGCTCCAGAGCAAGCTGCCCGCCCAGTGACCAGCCCACCAGAATACACGAAGAAGGCAGAGCAGTCTTTCCCGATAAAACATCATTCCACTCAAGAAAGTGAACAGGAAAATCAAAATTGCAAATCTTATTCCATATGCTGCCGGATGTTGCCCAGCCGCTGATGAATACAATATCCACTACAGCCTTTCCAGCTCGGAAACAGTTCTAAGAATATCATCAGAGGAGTGAGCAAGTGTCACGGAGAAGCGCAGCCGCGCGGTTCCTGAAGGAACAGTGGGAGGTCGAATGGCCACTGCCAGAACACCCTTGTCTTCAAGAGACCGGGACAGCGATAGAGCAGCTGGGCTTTCTCCAATAACAACCGGTACAATCTGTGAAGCGGATCCGTTTACATCAAAACCGGTTTCAACCAGTTTTTTTCTGAAATCGGCAGCGAGATCAAGCAGTGATGAGCCCATCCCGGGGGTAGAGTTAATGACTTCAAGTGCCCCCAGGGCTGATCCCACTGAAGCAGGAGGCAGAGCTGTGGTGTAAACAAAGCTTCTGGAACGGTTCACAAAGTACTCCCGCATCTCAGCGGAGCACGCCGCAAAGCCGCCGTAACCTCCCAGGGCCTTGCTGAGAGTTCCGGTAATCACATCGGGACAAATCCCCAGTTCTTTGCATATCCCGCCCCCGGAGCCGAACACTCCGATTGCATGGGCTTCATCGACCACCAGCAGGCAGCCCTCAGCAGTTGACAGCTTATGGATATCCCGGAGAGGAGCAACATCCCCGTCCATGCTGAACACTGAATCGGTGACAATGATTTTTCGACCGACGCTCCCGCTTGATCTGAGAAGATCTGACAGGTGTTCAACATTGCCGTGACGATACCGGCGCACTTCAGCTCGTGAAGCAGTTGCTCCGTCAACAAGGCTGGCATGGTTTAATCTGTCAGAGAATATCACATCATTTCGTCCCGCCAGAGAAGTCAGCACGCCAAGATTGGTAAGAAAGCCGCTTCCGTAAACCAGTGCCGTTTTCATTCCGGTAAGAAGGGCCAGCTCCCGCTCCAGATCCTCGTGCAGAGAGAGATTCCCTGCCATTAACCGGGAACCTCCGGCACCGGCACCAAAAAGTTCAACAGCTTCAATGGCCCGCTTCCTGACAAGCGGATGAGAGGAAAGGTTCAAGTAATCATTTGTGGAGAAGTTCAGAATTTCTCCGGAATGAACCCGTAACTGACGACGAAGCCCCGAGTTCTCAAGTTCGCGGAGAGTTTTACCGGCAAAGCTCATGTTCTGAATCCGGTTCTGTCTATCAAATCCAGATCCTGCTCCAGCTGACTCCCCTCAGTTGTCAAAAGCATTCCGGTCATGATGCCTGTAACTCCGAATGAGAACATTTTCTCGCCCATCATTTCCAGCCCTTCCCGACCCGCGCAGATCCTTAACTCCGCAGTGGGATTCACAAGTCTGAACATTGCTATAATCCGCAGCAGCTTCCCGGGCGGCAGATACTCTGCATCAACTCCTGCTCCTTCAACAGGCAGGTAAAAATTCAGGGCAATGGAATCCACCTCAAGTTCCTGAAGAGAAAAAGCCAGATCAATTCTGTCATTATCCGATTCTCCGATGCCCATAATTCCACCCGAGCACACCGACATTCCGGCCAGTTTCGCCCTGTGAACAGTCATCCTTCTTTCATCCCAGCTGTGTGTTGTGCAGATGGATGGGAAAAAGTACTCTGAAGTCTCCAGATTGTGATGATACCGTGTTATTCCCGCGTCTTTAAGCTCTTTGAGTTCATTCAATCCCAGAATACCCAGAGAAGCGCACATAGGACTGTACTTTCTCCCCATTGAAGCTGCCTCGCAAATCCTCTTCAGCTCTTTCTCTGACAGTCTTTTTCCGCTGGTCACCAGAGAAAATCTGTGTATTCCGGCACTGCTGACAATCCGGTGTGCTTCAACCAGTTTCTCCAGCTCAAGCATGGGCTTTCCCGCTGTCCGGGACTGCGCGCAGAAAGCGCAGTCTTCAGAGCAGCCACCATCTTTCGCATTGAGAATGGCACAGAGATGAACTCTGTCACCGAATCCTGCAGAGCGCACACTGCTGCACCTGTCCGAAAGCTCATCCAGCGAAACAGCTGTAAGGATATCAGATGCTTCCTGTCTATTCATTTTCTCTCCATTTCAGATAGAGATATTCAAATTCCTCAAGTACCGCCGCAGTAAGCTCCGCGCGTGAGATCATTTTTCCAGTGAGAGAGAACAGTGACCCGGCTCCGGTATCGGCCTCGTGGTGTGACACATTAAGTCCCGCACCCACAACCAGGTGGTGTATTCTTTCAACTTCTCCCCGAATCTCACACAGAACGCCCCCCAGTTTCAGGTCTTCGAAGAAGAGGCTGAGATTCCGGAATGAGAAAGTATAATCAGGGAGAAACCTGTTGACTGCCAGACCAAGAGATCCGAGAGCTATTTCAGCAATCTCTCCGGCGCGAACCGGCGCGACTTCGGGTCTTAACAGTATTGAAAGGTAGAGATTTTTTCCTGAGGGGCTTGGCCAGATCCGTCCATTTCTGGTTCTTCCGGCAGTCTGCCTGCCGGCAGTAACCACAGTTCCGGACGCAGCCCCGGAAAGGCCAAGATCCATCGCCCGGTCGTTGGTGGAAGTAATAACCGGATGGTATTCAACCACCCCGCCCAGTGTGGATGTATTCAGCAGAGACGACAGAACCTCGCCCGACGGGACATCGGGAACCGACACAAGCTTGTATCCTCTGTTGGTAAAGGCTGGAATATCAAACCCCATACCCCGAAGGTTTTTTATCTGCTTCCCCACCGCGGCCCTGCTGACCCCAAGCGTTGCAGCTATCTCCTCACCTGAGACATAGCCGCTGGAACCCCGTAGAATTCTGACAACTGCAGAAGAAGACATTACTACCTCCGGAACAATGCTGCGTGCAAGACGGGAAAATGAAAGCGGAAAACAGGATTGTCAACCGCATATCAAACAAGGTTGACAATAAGGGAGAATCGCAGTTTGAGACCAGTCAGGATATTTTCCGGATTCCGCCCGGCTCCCGATGTTCTTCTTAGCGCTTTCGTTGTACGATCTGAAAGACTCCGCGGGCTTTATCCGGGTCAGCCGATATCGTGTTCGCCGGTAACAAGTTCAATCTCAGGCCGACAGGAAATACTGAAAGAAGCCCGCAAACATTTGATTGCTTTAAAAAGGATTTAACGGAGGAAAGGAGTCTCACC
>JAUVIS010000072.1 GCA_030592635.1 Candidatus Fermentibacteraceae bacterium
GCCTCAGGCGGAGTACTTACTTCTTCCTCAACGGGAGGAGGTTCTTCCGCGGGCTCGCCGCCACCGAACATGGCATTCAGGTCAGGAGCCTGTGATTCTTCCGCTGGAGCCTCTGCCTCCGTTTCAGGCGGAGTACTGACTTCTTCTTCTGCGGGCTCATTGCCGCCGAAAATGCTGCTCATATCCACTGATTCAGGGGCGGATTGCTCAGGTTGATTCTGACTGAGTGCATCGGAAAGAGGACTTTCTTTCCCGGTATCTTCCTTTTGTGAAGAGCCTCCAAAGATTGATGTGAAATCCACAGCAGGTTTTTCTTCCTTTTTCTTTTCCCTGCTGTCTATTCCAATAGAGTTGAGAAGATCTTCAACACCGGGAACTTCTTTCTTCTCTCCCATTCCAATGGTGTTCAACAACTCATCAATGCTTCCGGAAGATTCGCCTGCAAAAACTTCATCGTCTCCATCAGAGTCTGCAAAAATCTGCTGACCCTCTTCAAGAGCAGGTTTTCCCGAGGAAGAAGACTTCTTTGATATTTTCTCCAGTCTGGAAAGAGACACCTTGGCACCGTGATGATCCGGATTCAAGTCGAGTACAACCCGAAAATTATCCCTTGCGAGTTCATATTCGCTGATTTCCTCAAGAACCTGACCCAGCCTGAAGTGAGTGTAGATATTATCCACTTCAAGTGTCGCAAGCGCCTCAAGCTGAGATTTTGCCTCCACCCATAAGGTAAGTTGCATACACGCATCGGCAAGAAGGCTTCTGGCACGGGCCCTGGTTCCTATGAGACTGGTTGCTTTCAGAAGCAGCTCTCTTGCCTGCTCGGCCAGACCGCGAGCGAGATAGCCTTCTGCATCCCTGCATAGTGCATTGTAAGTTTCGTTCGTGAAAGCATCGGCCATTTGAAGCACCTCCAGAAATGAATTTATGTACATCTAAAACAGTGTGATCGTCTTCAGCGCACGGGGGGCAAATTTGAGCGTAGATACCGGGAAGGAGTGGATCGCCCTTCGTTACGGAGCCCGTCACCTTTCAGTAATGGCGGAGAGGGAGGGATTCGAACCCTCGGTGACGCATGACGCCACACACGGTTTCCAACCGTGCTCCTTCGACCAACTCGGACACCTCTCCACTCAGAACCGGGTTCAATTTATAGGAATATACCCTCGAATTGTCAACATGGTTTTTCCGGCAGAAGCGGGCGAAAAAAAAGAGTTCCCAATACTTGGATAAAACTCAGAATCTTTCACGCCGCTTGCATTTTTCATGAAACGGCTCTATTGTTGCGGCTGAGATTTAGGCGGTAAACATTATTGAAAGGGGTAAATCGTGAAAAACGGTTTTGTGTTTGTATTGCTTGTGGTTCTGACTACAGTATCAACAGCGGCTCAAAGAGTTGTCCTTTTTGAGGATTTCACGAACATCGGTTGCGGTCCATGCTGGAATGTTGAGAATCAGGTTAATGCTTTCGTGAATGCCAATCTGCCTTCCGGAAACCTGTGCGTCATCAGAACCCATGTGAACTGGCCTGCGGCAAATGATCCTATCTACCTTGCCAATCCCACTGAGCAGAATGTTCGCAAAGCCCAGTATGGAGTGAGCGGCGTTCCTTACTTCAAAATGGACGGAATTCTGAATGTTAATGCCAACAGTCTGCAGACTCCCTTCAATCAGAGAGTTGCCGTTCCTGCCATTATCGCCATTGATGTTGCAAGAAATGGAGATGAAACTTCAGGAACATTCAGTTTCAGGATCATTGCCGAGCAGGATCCCGAATGGACAGTCGCCATGAATCTCTGGCCTATTATTGTTGAAAACAACATTCCGGGAGTCGGCTACTGGTCAGGCTCTGTATTTGAACAGGCGTTCAGAGACAATGTACTGGGCTACTACGGAGAAGAGCTGGTATTTGAAGGACCATACCCTGATACCATCTTCACTGAAGCCGTTTATGAAGTAGCCTCCTCATGGGATGTGAACGAACTCTACCTGGCCACATTTGTTCAGTGCACCTATCAGGCAAGTCTACACGAAGTTGAAAACTGTCACTGGGCCAAACTCCTGGACATTGAAACGGGAATCGGTGACGGTGAATGGGGCAATTCTGACGATCTGTTTCTTTCCATCGGGCCAAACCCGTCCAGCGGCGCCTTCAACATCAGTGCCGTTCTTCCCGGCAATTCCACTGGAACAGTTGAGGTATTCAACCTTGCAGGCAGAGTAATTACCTCGGGTTCTGCAACTGAAATGCAGAGTGTCAGTGTTGATGAAGCCGGTATCTACCTGGTGAGACTCTCCACATCAGACGGTTTGAGCGTTACAGAGTCAGTGGCAGTCATTCGCTGAATACTGATACTTGTTGTACGGGGGCGGGAGCATGGCGACCGCTCCCGTTTCTTTATGAAAGACTGTCTCTGAATCTGTGGAGGAATCTGGAGACGGGCAGACCCATCACATTGAAATAGCAGCCTTCCAATTTCTCAACAAGAACACAGCCCTGACCCTGAATGCCATAAGCTCCAGCCTTGTCCATAGGCTCTCCGGTGGCAATGTAGGCTCTGATCTCTTTGTCCGGAAGGTTCCTGAACTTAACCCTTGTGGCCTCTGCAAAAGTGAATGAAAGACCCCGGCTCTGCCACATAAGAGCCACACCGCCATAAACCGTGTGCCATCGCCCTGAAAGAGACCGCACCATCTGAAAAGCCTGTGCTTCGTTCTCTGGCTTACCAAGAAGAACTCCGTCCCTGAATACCATTGTATCGGCACCCAGTACCGGATAATTCGTAAACTTATGTGCTATATCGGCAGCTTTGGCCTGCGCCCAGTGCATAACAATATCCTGTGGAGTTCCCTCCATTGATTTTTCCTCAATCGACGAAGGGCAGACAATATGGGGTACGCCCGCGAAGGTAAGGATCTCAGTTCGTCTGGGAGATCTGCTGGCGAGTACAAGCTCTGTTTCAACCGGATACCAGTAGTTCATTTTCTTTCCCCCGTGCTAACGCTTTCGGGACGCCCCCGGTTGGGGCAAATAAGCTCTCCAATGGTGAATCAATCATAATGGTTACAGGTCCGTCATTTGTAAGCTCCACATCCATGTGGGCACCAAAAACTCCCTCGGCAACGGGTATGTTTCTGTCTTTAATCTTTTGAATAAGCAACCTGTAGAGGATGTTCGCAGTTTCGGGGTCGGCGGCCTTTGCAAAGCTGGGACGCTTGCCTTTCCGGGTATCGGCGTGGAGTGTGAACTGGCTCACCACGAGAACCTGCCCCGCGATGTCCTTCACAGACCTGTTCATTTTCCCTTTGTCGTCGGGAAAAATCCTGAGACCTGTGAGCTTCTCAACCATCCACTCAAGCTCTTTCGGGGTATCCTCTCCGCGAAAACCCGCCATGACAAGAAGGCCTCTTTCTATCTCTCCTGTGACTGCGCCGTTAACAAGAACTCTGGCCTGTGATACTCTCTGAACGAGAGCCTTCATCAGACCTCTTCCCGCAGAGATGATGGAATACCGGGGAAAATGGCAATAACTACTCCGGCAACAGAACCCAGTCCAAGGGCAATGCCGAGTTCCTGGCCGATCCTGCCGTACCTCAGGAGTAATCCGTTTTTACCGCGAATGGCCAGAAGCCTCGCGATACATCCGGATGCAAGGAGGAATACACCCGCCCATCTCAGGTACATAAGTCCGGAAAAATTAGTGAGTCCGAGAAGAAAAGTGTCCAGGGCACTGACCAGCAGAACGGCGTAAAGGGTGATTCTTGATGAATTAGTTTGTCTTCCACTCTCAAGAACAGACCAGATCATGTAAATGCCGACGGTTGCCAGTGTGGCCTGAAAGTCAGGGTCTTCCAGCGGAAGAAGGGAAAGGTCAATAACTCCGAAAAAAGCCAGGCCGGCAATAACAGCCAGCGGCAAAAGAATTCTTACTGCGCTGTTGTTCAAATCAGTCCTCTTCCATGCCCCTTATCAGGGCAAGATTAAGCAGTTCAATAGAATCACCAATTCCAAGCATCCCGATGTACTGACCGGAAGCAGCCTGTTCGCCACTCTCGTTCAACCCGTTCCAGAGGAATGCCTGTTCCGGCAGAGGTGCTCTGTAGCAGCCCGGCGGCACCGATGTTCTCTCCTCATGATAAATTCTTTCCCCCGCAAGAGTGAAGACGGAAAACGATACATCAGAGGATGAATCAACCACATCAAACCCCACAAAAAACTCACCTGATGATGGATTGGGATAGACGGAGGGTAACTCTGAAGAATTCACAGGATCCACGAAGATGATAATCTCCAGCCCGTTCTCATCAAGAACACCATTGTATGCGATGGGATTGCCCCAGCCGATACAGGTAGCTGTGAAATTGCCAAAATCGCCCGGCTCAATGGCAAAGAAGCCTTTATCGTTCGTTACTGTCTGAACAGGAGTACCTGATTCAATTGTTATTGAAACGGTGTGTCCGGTCAGGGCCGCACCCGTATCACTTCTGCGAACCTGCCCGATGATGGATCTGTGCTTAACCGCCTCAAGGGCATCAATGATGCCGTATCCGTATGTATTATCAGGATTGCTGTAACGGTCTGAAGTGCTTCTGAGGGCTTCATAAACTCTCATCATTCCCCATTCCGGATGTGCCGAAGCAATACATGAGGCTGCAGAAGCCACCAGAGGAGCAGCAAAGCTGGTGCCTCCGCCGGTGGAATAGCCGGTTCCCCCGTAAGTGGCAAATACCGAGTTCAAACCTCTGGCACAGCCATCCGGCTTTATTCTGCCGTCAGCAGTCGGACCGCGGCTGGAAAAACCGGCAATCAGTCCGGAACCGTCAACCGCACCCACGGCGAAAACAGAATCTCCGTCCGCCGGAGCGACAAGACTGGTTTCTCCGGGACCGTCGTTCCCGGCGGAGTTCCACACAACCATACCCCTGGAAGCAGCGATGTCAGCGGCAATAGTTGTTACAGCGGTGTTTCCATCCATCTGGTAAGGCTCGTACCAGTCCGTGTAGCCCAGCGAACTGCTCACAAGATCAGCGCCACCCGCCTCAAGCCACTCCAGACCCGCCACCCAGAAATCCTCTTCCTGTTCATACTCATCACCGATATCCTCGGTCTTTGCGAGGATAAAAGAGGAGTTAAAGGCTCCGCCTATGTAAGAGCCCGACTGGTATCCTGCTATGACTGAAAGAGTTTTTGTTCCGTGAGAAGCCTGGCCTGCCGGGTCTCCGTCCTGCCACGCGACAATGCTGTCATTGTTCACAAAATCCCATGTGGCAAGTACTTCAGCAGATTGCAGGCATGGGTGAACAAGGTCAAATCCGGAATCCAGCATACCGATAACTATTCCTGAACCTGTCCATCCCCGTTGTTGAACAGCGAAAATGCCGATCTGTTCGAGTTGAGACTTTGAAAGCCCGTAAGCATCCGGAGCAGGAATGTCTTCGGATGGCGAGAAGGTTGAAATCCCAACCGCTCGTATTTCCTCAACAAAGGGCTTTTCAAGAAGTGTCTCTATCTGGTCTGCTGTGAGTTCTACACTGACGGCGTTCAGGTAGCGGGACGAGGTTCTTATGGGATGTGAGCTGATTTCTTCTGTCTGGTGTATGTAGACAGACCAGGGCGCAAGATCATACACATCAGCCCTGATAACACCTGAAGCAAGCCGCCTTTCCGCAGACGACCCCCGCGCAATGTCTGCTGAAGCAGTTTCCAGCCTCTGCTCAACATCAGCTCCGCGGTCGCTGAAAATAACCCAGCACAGCCCCTCTTCAGGCTGAAAGCCTTGAAGAAGGGTCGTGATTAGAATGAAAAAAGCCATTAAGTTTCAGACTGATCTTCCCAGCGCCAGATCTGATAGTCACCATCCGCATTGGGCTTACAGAGGAATACGGCTTGACCCACAGCATGAAAACCTTTTATTTCTTCATCATCCCAGTAGTAAACCTTGAGGTCGAAGGATCTCACAAGCTGAAGGGTTACACCGGTTGAATCTCCATACCATATTGTTTCCGTGTTCCCCTCCAGAGTCAGCTCGATGGTCTCAGCTTCCGAACTGGCGAACATATTCGCGGTCATATCCTCTTCGATATCTCTTCCCCAGGATTGATCAATTTCACCGTTTCCAGTGTAATCTTCCCAGTCAACCTCCAGAAGCATGAACTCGAACTCCTCATGGAGGCAATCCATGTAGGCATCCAGATTCTTTGTTGTGTAAGCAAGCTTAAAGTTATCGAGCAGTTTCTGGGGGGTATCCACCGGAGAATAGTATTCAGAGGAACCGCCTGTGCCACCATCAGGGGCGAAAAGACAGGCGGATCCTGCAAGCACAAGCGTAACAACCGTCGCAAACACTACTCTTCTTTTAGCGTAAACCATGCTTTCCTCCGTAAATAAGTCACAACCTCCATGATGTCTGCATGAATATAACCGGTTTGTGTTGAGATTGTTCCCCTGCGAAATTCTCCAGGCTTCCCGCGCCGTGAAATAAGCAGAGACCGGAAATGGTATCTCTGTTGTGAAGAGACCGGTTTTGAGGGTTGAATTCGCGTTGCTTTCATGAAACTACCTGTCCACTGTGTACCCTCCTTTACTGCTGAATTGACCGGTGTTGACTTCGGCAGTGTTTTTTGCGATTTTTAGGGTGACGGGGGTACATGTGACCGGGTAAAGCAAGGGGGGCGTTCTGTTTAGTTGTTTCTTGGTTATTTTATCGCTGGCGTCCGTTTCTACAGTCGATGAAGCCATTGAATTGTATAACATGGGCGACAGTCCCGGAGCTATTGTTGCTCTGGAGCAGATGATTCGCCGGGGCTCCCTGACTTTTGATGAAGAGCTTCGGGCCTGGGATCGGCTGGGCAGTTCTTACTATGCCGTGGGCGACGACAATGCAGCGGGCGAGGCTTATGAAGAGCTTCTGCGTCTTGATGTTTACTATGATCTGAGTCCTCGGGCAAACCCCAGACTTCAAGCGTTTCTTAACGATGTTCGAGACAGCATCATGGCTTCCGCTATGGTCAGAAGCGAACCTGCCGGAGCTTTCGTAACTCTTGACGGACAACTCATGGGTGTTACTCCCATCATGCTTGACGGTCTTCTGGGGGACAACGAATACGAAGTTGATGTCTACCAGATAGGATATGTCACCGAGTTCTATACCCTGACTGCGCAGGCGGGATTCAGTCACATGCTCCAGTTCGACCTTGATATTATGCCGGATCCTGCTTCTGTAGCGGTGGCAGATGCGGCTTCTACCACTGTTCAGGACTCTCCCGCGCAGACAGATCAGGGCCCCACCGGAAACCTCAGAGCCGATGAGCTCATGCCCTCTCCTTTGGAGGATACCGGTACTTCCGGGGTCACTGCGGAGAGCGGAACCGGTCAATCACCACCACAGAGTACCGCTGACCTTATTGCCATGCTCTCCGGCGGAGGCGGTATAGATATGACTGCATTGAGCAGCAGTGGCACACTTACCAGCGGTTCCGGCACAGACATCGGCCTTGCCGGCTCCACCGGCGGACGGCTGGGCGTGGTTTCTACCGGTGTTGCCGCCCAGGCGGAAGCTCTCGGCCGCGAAATTATGGTTTTCTCGGACATTTCGAATCTCACTGCTCCAACAGCTACAGGATCCGAGAGTTATTCATCCAGGACAGCAGAAGAAATAGCCGAACTGGTTGCCGAGAAGAGAGGAACGGTGATGTATGTGTACAACAAACACCTCCGGACTGATCCTCTTCTTATGGGCCAGATACATGTCGCCATGATAGTCCATCCCAGCGGCAGGGTCTCCGATGTTGAAATTGTCTCATCCAACATGTACAACCGGGCATTTGAACTGGAACTGATAAGCTCAATCGAGCAATGGCGATTCGGCAGTGTGAGTTCCAGTGAGGGTCCTCTTCCCATTCAGCTTCCATTCAGTTTTAACCCCTGATTAAAACGGCTGCGTAAAACTCTCGAAAGGATATCATGGATAGAGATAAGGTGCTCAGCATCCTCACGGAATGTGATGCTCTGCTGGAAGGGCACTTCAGGTACACCTCCGGAAGACACGGTAAACTCTATTTTGAAAAGATCAAAGTTGCATGCCGCCCGGATCTTGTAATGGAACTGGGCAGGATGACTGCTGCTCAAATGGAGGATATTGCGGACGGTTTTGATGTGGTCTGCGCCCCGGCGTTCGGCGCAATTGTGTTTGGCTTCGCTACGGCGCATGCGATGGGTAAGCCCTTCGCTTTTCTTCAGAGAAACGCCGATGGTGTTATGGGTATCAGATCCGGTTTCAGGAGCGTTGTTGAAAATGCAAAAGTTCTTCTCGTTGAAGATGTTGTAACCACCGGTGGAAGCGTAAAAGAATCCATCGAAGTGTTGAATGATCTGGGAGCCAGTGTTGTTATGGTTGGTCTGCTGGTTGACAGAACCAGCGGCAGGCTTGAGTTGCCTGTGCCCTACCGGGCTCTGCTTACAGTCAAAGCCGAAAGCTGGAATCCTGACGAATGCCCCATGTGCAAAGAGGGAATTGACATTGTAAAACCCGGTTCATCAGGCAGGAAAAACTAACTGACTGATGCCGGATCCTGATCAAAGAATACTCGCAACTGTTCGTATACAGCAGGAGCCCGTTCTTTCATTTTCTGAGGTTTTTCAAAAAAGTACTCTACGGAGCAGGCAAAGAATTCCGCCGGATTTGTACCTGCATAATCTCTCAATATGGATCGGTGGGAATGAACTTTCTCGAATTCCTTCTGCATGGCCTGTGCCCATGGCTTGTAAGATCCCAGTGAAAGTTCATCGGGCACTCCGTCAGGTCTTCGTCCATCCAGCACATGCGCGAACTCGTGATAGCCAACATTAAAGCCATCGTTTTCATGAGCGAAGCTGTTCAAAAGATGAGGAAGAGACAGGATCACCCCTCCTTGAGAATGAACCATTCCGGCGGCGGTAAAGCCTGATTGAGATGTTGTGGAGTAATTGCCTTCCGGAGAAAACCCTCCAGGATAAATAAGTATCTCACCAAAATTGTAGTACTCCCATCCCGGTCTTTTAAAGGTAAGTCTCACAGCGGAGGCTGCAACAAGTGCTTTGATTTCGTCTGTGATCTCAATACCGTCAACTCCTCCGATGGAATGCTCAGCCAGAAAGATCGCGATATCTGACTCGTATTCAGCCTTGTCCTTCGGGGAAAGGTTGTTGTAAAAAGACACTTTCTCTGTCAAAGCCTTCTTCACACTCTCGTTCAGTCCGATATCCGCTATTTTCTCCCTTTTAAGATACTTGTGCAGGTAAATGGCGAAATAAGCAGCGCCAGCCCCCCAGATAATCAGAAGAAATAGAGCGACCTCTTTTTCAGAAGCGACAAAGGGAAGGCTTAAAAAGAAACAGGACACCGCAGTGAGCAGTGCCCTGTTTCTGATTTTTTTTCCGGGAAATACTTCCACCGTGTGTTTAGACTTCTGCCATAAAATGACGCTCAATCATTATTCTCTTCAGCTCAAGCTTGAAGATGTCACGGTCGCGAAGCTCGCTCTCGAGTTCCTTCTTCACATTATCAAGTTCAGCCTTCTCAAGCCTGAAAGCTTTGAATGCCTTGCTGTAAGCCTGTCTTGCAGAGGCAAGTTCCTCAGGTTCAACCTGCTTCTTTTCCTCTGTACTTTCAAGAATCTTCTTTGCGTTCTCGAATGCTTTTCTCGCCTGAGCCGCTTCCGCCGCCTCAGTCTTAATCTCGCCTCTGAACTGCTCTATCTCTTCAACGCTGAAATCCATCTCAGTTTTGATTCTTGTCTCAAGCTCATCGAGTACCGGCGTGAGAAAAAGCTTCAGTTCGTGGATGTAGTTGGCATAGCGGACCACTGTGCGGTTCAGCTTCTTCTCTTTACGGATATTGCTGATGGTGACCAGCTTTTCCTGCCAGCTGTGAAGCTGGTTCAAACTGAACGCGAGTTCCCTGCGAAGCTCATTCTTATCGTGGATGTCACTTTTGAGCTTTTTTTCCTGTACAGTATGCTGATTCACTATATATCTCCTTATTTCGTTATTATCATATACTTACAAATTCTTAATCGCAGGCGGTTTTATGCCACCAAAAGGCTCTTATGTCAAGAGTTAGCAATATGTCTGTGAAATCAGTCTCTAATGCGAGCTGCTTAGTGCCTGCAGTTGTCTGTAACTCTGACTCAGTCCTTCAGCCGGATTGAAGCCGAGAACTCGGGATGCATTACTGACTTTCTGCTGAGTACTGGCTTCTACTTCAACAAATTTCCCGAAGAAAAGACTGTCCAGGCAGATGTGTACTTCTTCTCCCATAGACCATATCTCACGAACTTTCTCATAATGGAACACAGGAGCATAATTAAGAGCCTTCAACATTTCCTCCGCCGCGTGGACGGAAGTGGATAAAACCGTCTCATGTTCCCTTCTTGTTTTCATGGCAGCGGGGAGCCCCGGTTCTTTCACAGTAAGAATGACATCGCCGCAGAATTCTCTCAGTCTCAGAAGAGTGCCTGAGCGCTTGAGGGAGCCATCGGGGAAGTCGTACACCGTGTTTTTTTCCTCTGCGGCTTCGCGAATCAATACAGCGCACCTCTGCAGGAGAATTTCCTTTACTCCCAAAAAATCCTTAACCCGGTACTTCAGTTCAATTTCGGTAAACATCAAACCCTCCGTTGAATGCTGAGATTTGACCTGAGGCCTCTATTATCATAAATTAGCGCACTACGGAGGAGGACTAGTCTAATTGGTAAGGCAGCGGATTTGAAATCCGCCGGGCTAATCACCCTTCGGGGTTCGAGTCCCCGGTCCTCCGCCAGCCTTTCTTCCGTAACACGCAACACGAAGGAGCGATATGGCTGACTCAATCTTCATCGGTGACAAGCAGCTGATTGTCACAGGAGATCGCATTCTGGTCAGTCCTCCGGCTGCGGGTGAAAGAACTGACTCCGGGCTTTTTGTGCCGGATTCAGCGGTTGACAAGAGAAAAGTAATGGCAGGGTGGGTTGAGGCCGTTGGCCCGGGCTATCCGATTCCTGATACCGGCAACTCCTCTGAAGAGC
>JAUVIS010000090.1 GCA_030592635.1 Candidatus Fermentibacteraceae bacterium
AGGCTGAAGAGCGGAAGCGGGGGTTCCTGAAAGGTCGTGCAGTCTGGCCAGGAGGGGAAGTGACTGTGGATCAGAAGAGTTCCTGATTACATCAAGAGCTTTATGAATGTCCCCAAGGCCCATATACGCTTCCGCGAGAAGTACGATCTCTGCGCTGCCCGTAAGCAGTTCCGCGGCCGAATCGAATTTTCCCAAAGCCATAAGAATTCTGCCCCGCAGCGGCATGTTCTTTTTTGAAACAAGCTGGAGGGCTTCAGTGTACCTGTCGAGGTTGAAAAGACTTTCAGCTTTTCTGTCGCTGCTTTCCTGGAAAGGCTGGTCAGCGGTGTATCTCCATGCTCCCTCTTTGAAGAGGGTTTCTTCCGAGAGAAAAGGCTTGTCAATTCCATTTGCCACTTCTGCGGAAACCCGACACCTGGGGCCGTACCATGAGCAGCCGACAGACCGGACTTCTGCGCTGTCGGGAACATCTTTCAGGGGAAGGTCAACAGCGGTACTGACTGAACCGCTCAGTGAAATCCTCTGCCCTTGAAAATCCGGGGGGATGGATGCTCCGCACAGAACCAGACGAAGACCGGATGGAATGATTCGCGCCAGCTCTCGGAGAAGGGCTGCAAAATCCTCCTGATCCTCAGAGAAGTCATGAATTATTAAAAGCTTTTCAATGCCTCCCTGCCCGGGAAAGGCATTTTTCAGCAGTTCTCCCGGGCTGTGAGTGAGTGTTCCCGTCGGCATGTCCGGCAGAGGGCGTCCCCTTTCCCCGGAAGCAAAGCGGATGATTCTGCATGCCCACCCTTTCTTTGAGGCAATGCTGCTGAGATGGTTGATGTACAGATCTCGCGCTTCCCAGCTTCCGCCCTGAACAATGTTAAACCCCGGTTTTGGTGGAGCCGGTTGAAGGTTTAACCTGACTCCGGACTCGTATCCGCAGTTCCCGGTACTTTTCCACCTTCTCAGTACATTATCACTGCACAGCTCATTTGCTTTGTCAATTTCACCGGGCTCCACAAGCCAGTTTAAGCGCAAGGCCGTTGCAGCAAGCATATACAGATCAGATACCGCTCCCGGAATCCCGCCCGATTTAACCTCGCAGGGTGCATCGGGATGAACCGCCAGCAGACCGTCTCCCCAGAAAATCAGAGAGATGTTTCCGTCTCTCAGGCGGAAGCTGAATTCATCTATGGAAAGGTGATTCATTCCCGATTCGTGAAGAACTCGCAGCGGTTTTATCAGTTCGGTCAACTTCTGACCTCTTTCCAGAGGCGACAGGCTGTCAGCTCTGGTTGAAAGGCATCTGCTTCCATCAGGCAGTTCCGAAATCCCGTCCGGGATAATAACTGTGGCTGAAGTTCCAATGCGGGAATACAAACCTCCGAGATTCTTTACAGGAGTACCCGCAGGAAGAATCCTCCCGAGTCTTTTGTCGCCGAAGCTGTCTATGAATTCTATATGAGATATTCCACTGGGACTGTGGGTTCTCAGGGAAATATTCTGTATCTCTACTGTTTTCATTGCAATCCTCCATCCTCCTGTATCATAGGCGTTGAAGCGAGGGTTGGCAACGGCGCAAAGTCCTATTTCTGTTTCATATGGGAAAAATTACTACAGAGAGGGAATTATTCCCTAAAAAGGGCAACTCCGTATTTCTATAAATTTTATCATATTGTTTACTGACAACAAGATAGCTTTCTGGTACATCAATTGCTTTTGAATGTGGCGCATGAAATCGTTTGTGTGCCAAATTAAGAAAGGATGGCCGTTCGTGAAGTATTTATTTGTTGCGCTCTGTCTGTTCTCCATGACCAATGCAGTAGAGTTGTTCTATGATGATGGTACTCCCCAGTGGCTAAGTTATGGCAATGCCGCAGTCTGGTTTTATACGGAAGATTTCTTCCCGCCTGCATCCAGTATTCAGCTTACGGAGGTCGAGATGTGGTTTTATCACCACTCCTCCTATCCCTGGGATACATCGGAATTTTATCTTGAAATCTGGTCCGGAGACGACGAGACTTTTCTGGAGGAGCAATTACACCAATCGCTTGAGACCGCTGTTCACTATTCTCCCATTTTGATTGATGTTTCGCAGGAGAACATCACGGTTGGCTCCGATTTCTGGATATTGGAGAACAATGAACTCAGCGCTGGTGGATGGCCCTCTGCTATGCTGGACGGATCACCTCCGGCTGTTCCTCACAGTTACGGGAGCGAAGGCTGGATAACTGCAGGAGATCTGCTCTTCAGATGCTTTGCCGATGAGATGAGCATTGAATCGATTTCGTGGGGCGCGTTGAAAACAATCTTTTAGAAAGGAGATTGAAATGAAAGCTGCACTTGTATTAATGGTACTGATGGCGTTTGCATGCTGGGGGGATACTGTGCTGTCTTACCACGACAACACCCCGCAGTGGCTGACATGGGGCGGGACATACAGGGGAACCTGGTATCATGTTGAGGACTTTATTCCGGGAGCCACTTCCTTTCTCGTTGAGTGGGTGGATCTGTGGTTTTACCAGCATCCAGGTTATCCATGGGATACAGATCAGGTCTTTGTTGAACTCTGGAATGGGGATGGTATATGTCCTGTAGAATTTCTGGCAAGTGAACAAGTTACTGCTCTTTTACAACCCGCTGTCACCAGAGTCTATTTTGACCCTCCCGTTGAAACAGGTCCTGATTTCTGGTGCCTGTTGAACACGGAGTTCAGTGCCGGCGGATGGCCGTCTGTTCTTCTCGATGGTACACCCAGTGAGCATAGTTTTTACAGTGACGACTTTATTGTCTGGGAGCCGAATTATCAGGGGGATTACTTCATCTCAGTGGGGAATGACACTGAATCGCTTCAGTACACATCATGGGGCGCGTTGAAAACAATCTTTTAGAAAGGAGATTGAAATGAAAGTTACTCTTGGACTACTGGTGCTGGTGGCGTTTGTATCCCGGGGGGACACTGTGCTGTCTTACCACGACAACACTCCGCAGTGGTTAACATGGGGTGGAACATACAGGGAAACCTGGTTTCATGTTGAGGATTTCATTCCGGGAGCCACCGAATTTACAGTTGGCTGGGTGGATGTGTGGTTCTGGGAAATTCCGGATCAGGTTTCAGTTGAAATATGGAATGGAGCCATCAATCCCGAGGAGTTTCTTGCCAGTGCGGAGATCAACAGTTCGCAATCTCGGGATGCCACACGGTTTGTTTTCGATCCTCCAGTTTTAACAGGTCCTGATTTCTGCTGTATTGTGAACACGGAGAGTTCCAGCGGTATGGTTCAAATGTTGAGTGACGGAACCCCCGGGGAACACAGTTTCTACAGTGATGATTTCCTGGTCTGGGAGGAATGGACTATAGGAGATTATTTAATCACTGCAGGAGGGCCGGACGATCTATCTCTTCAAGGAATGTCATGGGGTGGAGTAAAGGCTGTGTTCTAGAATTAGACTTTGTGTAATAGGGCATGGCATGAAAATTCCTGCTCTCTGTTTAGTGCAGAGAGCAGGAACTGCTTGTTACGGCGGTTTCGGAAGTCGGAAGGAAGGATAAGCATAAAGAGGTTAATTGCAGTTCACTTGTCCGGATCACAGGGTAGTATTGAGACTATGTTTGAGAACAGACATCTGATATTATAGTGATAACTAAAGGTGGTGCAACATGAAAGTATTATCTGCTGCAATTATTCTGTTACCATTTCTTGCTCAGGCTAATGTGGACATGGTCATGGGTGATACCGCTCAAGACGAGTTGATTATCTCGTGGTCGCTTGAAGACGCTGTCTTTGCTGGAAAGTACACCGGGGGAGAATTTACACAGGTGGTGACAGAACCGGGCTTGAATGCAGGAGCAGTGACCATTGCAACAGACGATTCTGCAGAGAAACACATTCTGTTCGCTCTCTACACAGAGGATGGCTTCGGAGCAGAGAACAACATGGTTCTTACCTATTCGTACAATGATTTTGCGCATGAAAGCACGTATTATTATCTACAGGAGCAGGAGCATGAAAGAATAGGTTTTTTGAAAACACAGGATGAAAGATGGGATGCTCTTCTTGCTCACAGCGGTATCAACTTTTGCAGTTCTGTTACTCAGCTGAATATGTGGCAGTATTCGTACTCGATCAGCACCGACGGTACGCTTACTGAAACCGCTGCAGGAGCCTGGAACAAGGACTACTACTTCAGCGAAAGTGATCACTTTTCCGTATACCCCGCCATGATGGTGGGACCGGCTGCCTGTTCAGGAGGCAATGTTCTTATCGGAACCTCCTACGGTTACAACAGTTCCAGCCAGTGGCTTGTCAATCACACCCTTATGTTCGATCCGAATTCTACTGATCTGCTTTGCCACACTCTGGGAGAGGGCTGGAATCCCGACTTGTCCGGGGTTATGGGGCTTGGATGCTCTTCAGACACTGACATGATTCTTCTGTATTCCGACAATACCGGAGAGGTTAACTGGTCTGCATTCACAGCCTTTTCACCTGTCCCGGAATCCACAGAGATACTGCCCTGGGATTTCCCCGGCTTGGATGATCCGATGGCCTTTACATCTACTTTCGAACTTCCCGGGATGCTGATGGTCTGGTACAGAGACGATGAGATAAGATGTCGTCACTGGAACGGTGAGTGGAACAACTACGACTACTTTGTCGCAAATTCACTGTACGCTCCCGATCTTGAGGAAATAGCAGTCTGCGCTGACACCGATGGTTACTGGATAGCATGGCTGCCGGGTACCGCTTCAGAACCTGAGGTCGTTTTTGTGAGCTTCAGCGATGTTACCGGAGTTGAGGAAAGTGAGTATCAGCCTGTTGAACCCGTTGCCCGGATCAATCCGGTAACCAACCCGACTTGCGGGAATCTTTCCGTTGAAATCTCAGGTGTTTCTTCCGGCAGAGCAACAGTAACAGATCTTTGCGGTAGAACAATTCTTGAGAGAGAGATTATTGGTGAGGGGATTTACACTCTCGGCGAGTTGCCTGTTTCCGGGGTTTACTTCATCCGGCTGCATCATTCTTCCGGTGAAGTGTCGTGCAAAGTGATATCCATTCAGGGGTGTCTTTCCCGATAGCAGTACAGGGGAGGTTTTCAGGCCTCCCCTGTATTTAGTTCTCCGGCAGTTCTACAGTGTCTTCGACCAGTCGTCCTCACCGGGAGTTCCGCCAAGTCCATCGTTGTTTCCATCAAGCAGATTACCGTATTGATCGGCAACATTGCATGACACAAAGACAACCACAGGTCCTTCGGAATTCCGCTGAAGCATGCAGTAAACTTTCGCGGGATCAATTCCCTCTTCAAACTGGAGAGGAATTGCTCCCAGAGTGTCGAATATCTGGATATTCGCGCTGTTGAAGGTAGTTCCATCCATAACAACATCGTCACCGGTCAGGCTTTGGACAAAGTCGACGGTAACGGTATTATTGGCCTTGAATGCCTGCAGGACAGCCGGAGGCGTGTTGTTCGTAGTGCTATCATCTTCCATCTGTATGTCCCAGACAAAATCCTCTTCGTCAGGCCAGATGTATCCATTGTCATCTGTGTCCAGATAGTTGCCGGAAGAATCAGCTAACTGTGATGACAGTTCTACTGTGTACCTGGTTCCGTAACTCAGGCTGTCTACAGGAACGGCAGTAATATGATTTTCAGTCGCTGATATCAATTCCAGTTCGACTGGAGAAGAGTCGGATGTTCTAGCGAGCGTGAAGTTGTCAAGATTCAGCATGGAAACATCCATCGGTCCCTGGTGGAATACAACGGTAATCTCGGGCTTTTGATTGAGTAGTCCTCCGCCGGTCGGGAAATGCGCGTTGATTACAGGAGAAGTTATATCCTGCATTTCAGCGCTGCCGGTAAAGAAAGTTATCAATCGATTATCCCAGGGAGCACCATCGTACAGGGCGTTGTGATTGGGGTCGAGTTCATTTCCGACCAGATCCCTTGTTCCACCCGCGACAACGGTAAGAAGGTAAGCGGTTTCATCAGGGAATGTTCCCCGAAGCACTGCGGTCTCTTCCTCAGGAGAGTAATCAATGGAAGAAAACTGGATGGCAGATCCTTCCGGGTCTGTCGGTATCAGATTGAAAGAAGAAGCGGTAACAGTTGCTTCATCCATCTCTTTATCGAATTTGAGAATAATCCCGTCCTGTATGCCTTCCGTCTCAGGGTCGAGATCGGATAGTTGACGGTTTCCCGGTCCACCGCTTTCAGTACCGGCGATAACGATGTGTGGATGATTATTCCCGCCTTCCCACTCCGCAGCCGGATTTGCTTTGAACGGATTGTCTTCAATACACCCGACCAGGAGGAGGAGTAGAATCGCAAGGCCTGCAGTTATCCTTATCATCATGATATTCCCTTCCTTCCCGGATTAAAAAAGTAGAGTGGCTGAAAGACGCCACTGTTTGAGACTGCTTCCCAGTCCCATAAGATCAACCTGCAAATAATCACTGGGAGAGAACCCTACACCATAGTTGAACGGTATTTCCGTGTACGAGTCATCCGACTCGACCCTGGTTCCATCGCTGGTACTCCATGGATTCTCAACCCACTGAGTCTCAGTTCCGTCTCCGTAAACAGTATGAGTTGTCATGGGGGAGGCGGAAATAAGGTTTGTTGTCTCTACCTCTTTTTCCCAGACAAATCCCGGGCTTGCGCCAAGCCTTACGGATACTTTGGAGAGAACGCCGAACTCCAGTCCAACCGGTATGGAGATTCTGGTTGTGCTGGTCGTAGTTTTTGTTTCCTCAGTCTGAGACCAGGTACTCGTTGAAACATAATCGTCCGGATCAGCGAGTTCACTGTCACCATCCGAGTATGTAAGTATCTGCACCATGGATGAGTTGTCGTGTATGGTGTTTACATCATCAAGCATTGAAAATGCCGCCCCCATGCTTATGGTTAATTCCTCTGCGGGGGTTGCCGTAATCCTAAGTCCGGAGGCAATCAGGTTCCTGCTGATATCAATATCAATTCCGCCGGAGCCCGCTACATCCACATCCGTAGTGTTTACCAGTGAACCAACGGTTACCGTATAAGTTGAATCAAAGTTAATCAAAGAACTTTCGGATGAGCCGTCAAGACTCGTGGTGTAGTATCCTCCGGCAAGTTCCAGCTTCCAGTCATCGTTGATCCGGTATCCCAGATCAAGACCGCCGCCGAATCTGTTGCCGCCCGGAGAAACCGAGAATTCTTCAGTCATACTCCAGACCGAACAGTCGTATACATCACTTTCGCCGGGAAGGAAATCCTCTGTTCCGTCTTCGTGCATATCGAATGATACATCAGACGATATCATTGAAAACAGGAACATTCCGCCGACATCAAGCATGTCAGTCATAGAATTTCTTCCGGAGGCTGATATCACGAGACCGTTTCTGGTCACCTTGTCAGTTCCACTTGCGTCACTGTTCATGAAGTAGGTCTCAACACCGCTTACAAGATTGGAGTCGGTTACGGTGACAGAGTTATTCAAGTCACCGCTTCTCGTTTCTGATGTGCTTTGAATCAGAGAAACGCCCAGACCAAGTTTCAGTGTCTCATTCGGTGCGTATGCACCAAATACTCCTGCGGATGTACTTGTTGAATCAACATTTCCGGAAGCAGTCTGATGAACGGTGTGTCTTGTATCAAGAGTACCGTCACCGTTTGTGTCAGTATACTCTGACCAGGTACCTTCCACCTGCCCGCGACCGGCAACCAGAATTGACCCGCCCGGACCTGACAGTTCAAGGTCTTCCAGAATTTTGTCATCCATGAGTTCAGCGAGAATTCCAAAGGCAAAAAGCTCATTTACCGGAGACCAGCTGCCGCCGAGAAGGAATCCTCCTCTGGTGCTGTCGGACTCCTCAAATGCCAGATCCTCGCCCGTAGACAGATTTGAAAGACCGGTATACACCCGTATACCTTCCACATCAAGAAGTCTGTCAGGCAGCGGTTGAGTAAAAAGCATCCCTGAGGACCAGAGATCCAGATCATCCGGTATCATTCCTCCGGTCGACATTGACCGGAAGGATTGCGGCTGCGCGAGTGCGACTCCCGCAGTCACAACAGCCAGTAGAATTAACATTCTCATAAACAACCCCCTTCAGGTAATCGATCCAGTCCGCATTCCCTATACATACAGGCGTGCTTTCCGAAACGGACTGGAAATACACAATAAGCCACACTGCCCAAGCATAAGTCATCACAGTCAGTCCAGCAACTGATTAATTCCCGGTTGCTGTTGTTGCCTGATATCCGTATGCTTTCTCCGGTTACCGGCTTAGTTCATTTACATATCGCGGTGGAGGTTTGTTATGAAAATGATTGCTGCTTGCGGACTGGATTGTGTTGAGTGTCCGGCTAGGAG
>JAUVIS010000027.1 GCA_030592635.1 Candidatus Fermentibacteraceae bacterium
ATCCAGTCAGTTGTTTTGTATCCGTAGCCGAGAGAATCACCGAAAAGGGGAATTGAAAGAGACAGAAAATACAGCACCGCAACCATAACAAGTGCGACAGTTACAAATCTGGTTTCCGAATTCACTGTCTGATCCTTTCAGCCTTTCCGTATCCATGAAGCTGCAAAAAGCCCATCCAGCGCGACATCCGGAGGAAATATGGAGAGAAGCCCTCCGCTGGTCAGCAGACTCTCAGGTGCGGGAAATGGAATTCTTTCAAATATGGTGTTGTTCTCCTCAAAGCGGCGCACAGCTTCAGAGTTCTCCGCTGGTTCAATGCTGCAGGTGGAATATACAAGCACTCCACCGGGCTTCACCGCTCTTGACGATTCCTGAAGCATCTTTCTCTGAATAAGAATCAGCCCCTGTTCAAGTCTGGGCGTCCAGTTCCACCGGGCATCAAACCTTCGCCTGTAGACCCCGGTATTGGTACACGGAGCATCAACTATAACCTTATCAAATTTGCTTTTGAATGGAAGTCCGGCGGAATCTGCCGCAACAGGAAAGCAGTCCTCCCAGCCCATCCTGACCCGGTTTTCAAGCCAGCGTCCCATTCTTTTTCTTTTCCTGTCAAGGGAGATGATAAACCCGGTACCATTCAGGTGTGCTGTTTTCCCTCCGGGGGCAGCACCCACTTCCAGAACGGTTTCACCGGGGAGTTCCGCCATTCCTCTACCCACAATGGCAGCGGATTCATCCTGAATGTAAAACTGCTCGGGGAGTTGAAAAGCTCCATGCCTCTCCAGTACCCGGTAGCGCTCAAGAAATGTGCCGGGGATTGTGTTCTCCGGAATCTGACCGAAGGCATATCCGCCCAGGGGTGGCGGCTGATTGTTCCAGTCAAGCAGTTTCTCCGTAACAGTTTCACCGTAACGGCTTACCCACCTGCTGACCAGTTCCTCCGGATGGGAATACCGTACATGCATGGGAAGATTATCCTTCTCCCGATGGCTGGCCACCTTTCGAAGAACCGCATTAACAAGACCCCTGGTTCTGCGCCGGGAATGAGCCTCTACTGTTGCCGAAACCGCTGCATGAGCCGGAGTTTTAAGAATCAGCAGTTGAACCGCTCCGATTCTGAGGCTGCAAAGGACATCAGTATCAAGAGTTTCCAGAGACTGCCTGACATAGCTGCCCAGTGCGTGATCAATCCGCTTCCGCCATATCACCGCTTCGCGGTACATTCTGGTTGCAAAGGCCATATCCTCTGAAGAAAGGGGGAGCTGCTCAGAACTCCCCCGTAACAGAAGACATGCCTGAATCCTTGAAGCAGTTCCCTTACTGTATGTTCTCAACCCGCTCCATATCAGGGAAGTACTTCTTAAGAGCTTTCTCAACTCCGAACTGCAGTGTCATTGCTGCAAAAGCGCATCCGTGGCATGATCCCTGAAGCCTGACCTGCACGACTTTGTCCTTGATAGCCACAAACTCTATGTCTCCGCCATCAGCCTGAAGCATGGGACGAACTTCCTCAAGTCTGGCCTTTACATTTTCCTCATTGAAATCGAGTATCTCACTCATTTGGCTTTCCTTTCATCAGGGTCAGCTGACCTGAACCTGCGCAAGAACCAGAGCAACAACAGTCATCAGTTTGATAAGGATGTTAAGAGACGGACCACTGGTATCCTTGAAGGGATCACCAACAGTATCACCTATAACAGCCGCATCATGATTGGAAGAACCTTTTCCACCCATGTTCCCGGCTTCTATGTATTTCTTTGCGTTGTCCCATGCTCCGCCGCTGTTGGACATAAAGATAGCCAGCAGAACACCTGTTACTATTGAGCCGGCAAGAAGGCCGCCAAGGGTTTCCGCGCCATTATTCCCAAAAGCGAAATAAACGACGACAGGAACCACAAGGGCCATGACTCCGGGAAGAATCATCTCGTGCAGAGCTCCTCTGGTAGCGATATCAACACATTTCTCCGTTTCAGGATCAGCGGTACCCTCCATAAGACCTTTGATCTCACGGAATTGTCTCCGAACCTCCTCCACCATTTTCATAGCGGTCTTTCCCACCGCTCTCAGTGTAATAGACGCAAAGATGAACGGGAGAAGACCTCCGAGAAAAAGCCCCGCAACCACATTGGGGTTCAGAATGTTAATACCTTCTTCAAACAGCCCGGTGACCTCCGCATAGGCAGAGAAAAGAGCAAGAGAAGTCAGTGCCGCGGAACCAATTGCGAAGCCTTTACCCATGGCGGCAGTTGTGTTGCCCAGTGCGTCAAGTTTATCAGTTCTCTTTCTGACATCTTCCGGAAGACCAGCCATTTCGGCAATACCGCCGGCATTGTCAGCGACAGGCCCGTAGGCATCCACAGACATTGTCATTCCTACATTCATAAGCATACCCAGAGCGGCAAGCGCGATGCCGTAAAGACCGGCATAATGGTAGCTTATAAGAATGGCAGCAGCTATGAAGAGTATGGGGCCCAGCGTAGACTCCATGCCTACCGCAATACCCTCAATAATGGTTGTTGCCGGACCTGTTTTTGTGGCCTCTGCTATCCGCCGTACCGGCTTGCTGCTGGTGTAATACTCTGTAATAAGACCAATGGCGGTCCCCGCAATCACGCCGACAGTGATCGCCCAGAAAACTCCCATGGAAATATCAAGAAGATTCACCGCCCACAGAGCAGAGAAAATTGCCAGAATTGCGCTCAGGAAGGTTGCGTTGCGAAGCACATCGTGGGGCGATCCCTTTCTGAAAAGCTTTACAAATATGGCTCCGGCAAAACTCGCCAGTGTTCCAAGCGCTGCAAGAACAAGCGGAAGGCCAATGAGGGAAGTTTTCCCGATATGCGCAGCGTCGGCGACTGTGCCGGTAAACAGCGCGGAAACTCCTGCCGCGTCCATACCGAATGCCAGAACAATCGCGGCAATGATACAACCAACAAAAGATTCAAAAAGGTCAGCTCCCATTCCGGCGACATCACCAACATTGTCTCCGACATTGTCTGCTATTACCGCCGGGTTGCGCGGATCATCTTCAGGGATTCCCGCCTCAATCTTACCAACCAGATCCGCGCCCACATCAGCGCTCTTGGTGAAAATACCTCCACCGACCCTGGCGAAGAGTGCTATACTGCTGGCACCCATGCCGAACCCGGCGATGCTGTTGAGGTCAATGGTTTCCACTCCCAGAAAGTTCTGAAGGAATATCTTCACCGTTTCCACCTCATGAAACATCAGGTAAAAAGCAGAGACTCCCAGAAGCCCCAGGCCGGCCACGGCAAATCCCATGACACTTCCGCTGCCGAAGGCAATAGAAAGAGCGTCGGATATGCTTTTTCTGGCCGCGTGAGTAGTTCTGACATTTCCCATTGTGGCTGCGCTCATACCGGCTGCCCCGGCAACCATGCTGAAAAGAGCACCGGCGACGAAAGCGATGGATGTAGCTCTGTTAACTCCAAAGAATAGAAGAACTGCCACAAGAAGAACAAAAATAAATAGAATCCTGTACTGAGTCTTGAGATAAGTCATCGCACCGGAGTGTATCATTGATGCGAGCTTCTTCATCTTATCGGTTCCCTGCGGTTTCTTCTTCACCGTAAGAAAGATAAGCCAGGCGGCAACACCAGCCAGTATTGCCACAACGGGAGGGAAACAGTCAAACAGTAATTTCAGATTCAAAACAGCCTCCATACAACAGACTTTGTGGTTTTCTTAACACATCCGAAAGTAACAGCGTTTATGGTTCAATCGAATTACCGGGTCAACCCTGTGAGTGCTTCATGAGCAGGGGCGTATGCCGGGTCTCTGGCAAGAGCCATTTCCCAGTACATTCCAGCCGATTCCGTATCCTGCCTCCTGATACTGATGATACCGAGGTTATACAGAGCATCAACACCATTCAGATCAATTCCATCTTCCCTGTCAAAAGCAACCTCAACTGCCTTCAGAAAAAGAACCTCCGCCCCTGACTCATCACCCTGCTGAAAGTGAGCAATCCCGTCATGGAAAGCCATATTGACCCCGCCGGCACTAACCGTTCCCGCCGTAATCAGCGTCAGCCCGATGCCGACGGCCATACCTGCGGGCGCAAGCAGGAGACTTCTTCCGGTGTTTCTCAGAGCCCTGGGCACAAGTAATATAACCGCGAAAGGTATTACCGGTAATCTGAATCTGGCAGTTATAAAGAAAGGAAGTATCCCCGCCGCGAGACAGACAGCCCACAGCAGCACATTTCTTTCCCGCCCGGTCAGTCTGCCGGCAAACAGGGCTCCGGGTATCAACAGCCAGATAAGAAGACCTGAAACAGGAAAACCAGGTGATCCGGCCAGAATTGCCAGAACAGGCGAATACCTGCTGAAGTAATAAACATCGTAGTTGCCTGGCACAGCCACCGGTGAGATCAGATAAACCAGCTTCTTTCCGGTAAGCGCGAGAAAATCAATGGAGTGACCAGTGATATGATCAACTGTTCTCTGAACCCACCATGACGAAACCCCTGATGGAGATGGATTGTCTTCAAAGGGAGCGTAACTGGCCGCCCAGACATTGTCGAGATACGGAAGAGAGTCAGATGGAACCCCCTCTCCCTGCGGAGCAAATGCAGTAAAGCCGTCAGCCTCCGGCCCACTGCCAATGTAGAAGTTTATGCCGCCCTGACTTGAAATTACTGTGGCTCCGTCTCCGTGAACAAGATTCACCGCCCATACAAGAAGCACCGGAATCACAAGCAGCCAGCTGCTTTTCCACGCTTTTCGATAAAGAATCAGTGCCAGTGGAAAGAGCAACACGGCCCCGGGACGGGCAATGGCAGCCAGCCCCAGGAAAAGCCAGCCCAGCCAATGCGGTTTCTCCCTGTCAAGCAGATAAAAAGAGAGGAGGAGAAGACAGATGTACATCGGGGCAATAAGCAGAGTGGTACTGTAGAAAAGATTAACCCCGTAAAGCATCCAGATTGACGCTGCCGTCAGTGAAGGAATTCTGCCGGCACGCCGGTATACAATCCGGTGAACAAGGTGAACAGAGAAAACACTGAAAAGCAGGCTGAGCAGAACGCCGGAAAGCAGAGAACCGCCGGTGAGCATGTAAACAAGTCCAAGAGCCATAGGGTAAAGAGGCGCCCTGAAATACGGGGCAAAAACAAAAATGTCGCCGTTGGCTATCTCCCCTGCCCATACATTGTGCCAGGAAGCATCAACTACCGGGTAATCTCCCAGAGGGGATTGAAGTATGGGAATCGCTGTTGCCGACCAGAGAATGAGAAAACCGGCAATAACCGCGAAACAGTCTCTGGGTGGCATCAGCGAGTTTTCTTCACAATGGATGTCGTGGAATATCCCTTTATCAGAGGTACAATCTCCACTCTGCCCCCGTTTTCAATTACCGTTTGCGCTCCAATTACCTGCGATTCCGTGTAGTCTCCCCCCTTAACCAGAACATCCGGAAGGATTTTATCTATGAGAAGCAGAGGGGTATCTTCCGAAAATGGAATTACACAGTCCACAAATCTGAGACTGGAAAGAATTGCGGCGCGGCTCTCCAGCGACTGTACCGGTCTGTGTGCTCCCTTCAGTCTCCTCACGGAATCATCGCTGTTCAAACCAACGAACAGACAGTCTCCCATTCCCCTGGATTTCTCCAGGATTTCCAGATGACCGGGATGGAGAATATCAAAACACCCGTTTGTAAATACTATCCGTTTCCCCTCCTCCCGCAGTTTACAGGCAAGACTGGCGGCATCCTCGGCAGACAAAACCGGTACTCTTGTTATGCGGTCACCCAAGCCTGCCTGCCTCTCTGATGATATCATCGGGTCTCACGGCATAAACCCCGGGTTCAGCGCACACCGCAGCCGCAGCGAGGTTCGCGAGTTTTGCTGCATCAGTCACAGCCATTCCACAACCACCGGCGAGACCCATGACAGCGATGACTGAATCTCCCGCGCCCGACACATCAAATACATGTCTGGCTACAGTGGGAAGATGCTGCGACAGATTATTCTGCCCGTGTACAAGCACAGAGCCATTGGATCCGAGAGTTATCAGAACAGCCTCTGCGGAAAGTCGCTTCCGTATTTCCCCGGCGGCATCTATTGCTTTGTCCACCCCGTCAATGTCCATGCCAAGCGCATTACCCGCTTCGTGCCGATTGGGTTTGAACAGACTGCAACGGGTGAACTTCCAGAAGTTTCTGATCTTGGGATCAACGGCGACGGGCATTTCTCTCTCAATAGCGCCATTGATGATATGTTCAATCATAGCGGGAGCAAGAACCCCTTTGTCATAATCTTCGAGAATAACAGCACTCACACAGCCCATAGCGCGATCAATCCGGGATCTGAGCACGGCGTCAACCTCAGCGGAAAGAAAATGGGTTTTCTCCCTGTCAATTCTCATCAGCTGTTGATTTCTGCCCATAATCCTTGTTTTTACGGTGGTCGGTCTGCCGCGATCCAGAACCACCGCTTCAACATCCACACCGGCGTCCGTGAGCAACCCGAGAAGAATTTCCCCATCTCTGTCATCACCTACAACACCGGCCATGACCGGTTTGCCCCCCAGAGACAGCACATTCAATGCAACATTTGCAGCCCCTCCGGGAATCTTTCTCTCGCAGTTATCGCCCAGAGCAACAACCGGAACAGGAGCCTCCGGAGATATCCTCGAAACAGTTCCTTCAAGGTAATGATCCAGCACAAGATCACCGGCAACCAGTATCCTTTTCCCCCGGAACTTCCGAAGAAGACTTTGCGTATCCTTGTCAGCTATCAATATTACCTCCAGAGCTTGACCACCGCCCGGGTTCATACAATGCTTGGGTACAGAAACAAAACGATGGAGATAAAATAATGGTAAAACAGAGACCACGCATCAATGTCAAACCTGAAGACGCTGACGGAACTTACAGCAATCTTGTACTGGTGGCCTTCTCAAGGGCTGAATTTGTACTGGACTTCGCGAGAATAATGCCGGGAGCATCAGCGGCAAGTCTGAAATCCAGGGTCATAATGTCCCCTCACTCAGCAAAAGCATTCGCGGAACAGCTTACAAAACAGATAGAAACATACGAAGCTAAAAATGGTGCTCTGGCCGACTCCAGAGAGCAGAGCGCCATAGGCTTCAATACACCGGGCAATGAAGACAGATCTGACCAGGCCTGAGAAAGCCGGCCGGGTGGTACTGGCCCTCCTTGTGGGAACGCTGATCTGGGGAGCGGCAATTGATGATGAAAGCTTTTCGGTGGAAGTTGAGCTTCCCCTGATTCTTGAAACAGCAGACGGATATGTGATACTGGGAAACTACAAAGATTCTGTTCTGGTCAAACTCAACGGTTTCGGTCTGGACATGCTGAATCACCAGATCGGATCACCCCTGACCCGGATCAGCAGAAGTGTTCAGATCTCTGGAACTCAATCTTTTCCTGCTGACATAACTCTGAAGCTTACAGCAACAGATGTTCATCCGCGGGGCTCAGTGGTGGTTTCCCGTCTGGAGCCGGATCAGGTTTCTCTTTCTATAGATACTGTTATCAGCCGCAGGCTCCCTGTCTCTGTATTGTCTTCCGATGAAGTCCCGGCCAGATTCCGTTTCGTATCTGTGGAACCCGGTCATGTCACTGTTACAGGTCCTTCTTCTGTTGTACTGCTCATGGACAGTGTAACCACTGAAGAAGTTGACACCGGATCCGGACATGCCACAGTATCACTTGCTTTCAGTGGCGGGATGGTTGCATACTCGGAGGAATCGGTGCAGGTTCAAATTTATGAACCGGTGGCACCGGCAGAGTGCTCGGACTGGCAGTGAGGTTGCTTGTTGACACAGTTGGAGTCTCGGTCTTAAATTAGTGCTGCGGTTTTTAGGAAGGCTGGAAACGCTAAATTTTACCATTTCCTTCGGAGGGGTCTAAATGGGTTCAAAGGTTCTTGTGAGAGTGCTGATTGTACTCCTGGCTGCTTTACTTATTTTCAGAATTCACCAGCGGGTTGAAATGTACAGAATTCCTCGCAAGAATTGCAGAGTTCAGATGTATGCCCTTGCCGAGGCAAACATAGATCATATGTACATGAACGATGGTTCTCCTGCCCCAACCCTGGATTCTCTCCTTTCCTACGGAGGCTTCGCTGACACTGCGGGTGTCTGCCCCTCCCTTCGTGCGAATGGCTTCCCTGATTCGATGTATCATTACGATGCCAAACTGGCACTGGGTACTCAGTTTGCCATTTCCTGCTCCAATCATGACAGGCACGGCGGTATTGTGGGAGGTCTTATCGAACAGGATTTCCCTGACTCTCTGTTTATGGAGGCTGACTGGCTGGAAACATTCTCCAGACTGCCTTTCCCGCAGTACGCCCAGAACAAGAGGGTCGAGGTTTCAAGATCTGCTCTCATCAGAGTCAGCGAAGAACAGGCTTCATATCTCGCGGGCAGGTATCCTGCCATAATCAAACCTGCTGATGTGGCAAATCTGGAGATCAATGTATTTGAACTGTCAGATCCTCTGGGCGGAGAATATGTGTTTGAAGTCCACGAGGATACGGAAGTTACTTTCTGGGAAAATCCGGATACCAGAGGACGAACCAGAGGTGATTCCATAAATGTTCAGACATGGACATTCGTGGCATATACCACATCTGATCCGGATACCTCAAGGGTGGAAGTCCGTTACAGACAGCCTCTCAACTTCCCCAGCAGAGCTGATGGCGCCATTGCCGGTAACAACGACAACATTTCAGTTGTGCGGCTGTGGGATCGGACAGAGCTGGGTTACATAAAAACAGAGCTCCGAGAGGTTGACCTTGTGGATCCTCCCAGATGGGAAATGCTTATGGAATACTACGGCCCCTCAGAAGAAACAGACTCTGAAGAAGAGATCGAATAAACAGAGGATAAACTGTAATACCCCGGAAGAGGAACAACTACCCTCTTCCGGGGTATGTTTTTGTATATTCCCGAGTCATAATTCTTAAACTGATGGATGGAGGCTCAAAAATGAAATCCTTTGAGGGAGTTGAAGACCTTACTGCGGCAAGCACCAATCAGTACAAGCTTGCGCTGGCGATGGCCAAAAGGGTTCGCGCGCTGAGAGACGGCGCTCCCTGCCTTGTACCCGAAATCAAGAATCCCCAGCAGAACTCAGTGAAGGCCGCAATGGCTGAATTCGCCCGGGGACTTATATCTTACACCACAGCTGAAGATCAGCTTACTGACCTGGGAGTGAACTAACAATGACGAAATCCATTCTTTTCGCGATACTTACCCTGTCACTGATCACTGCCGGTTGCGGGTCCGCCCCGCTCGGCGCTGAAGATGCTGCCAGAGTTGGTGATATGGTAATAACAATGGAAGATATAGACTCAGAGATACAGAGAATTCCTCCATATCAGCGTGCTTCTTTTGAAACTCTTCGCGGTAAAAGGGCTCTTCTCGATCACATCATAGAGAGAGAGCTTCTTATCATGGCTGCCAGAGATGAGGGCCTTGCAGAAGATTCAACCGTTCTCGCCATGGTCGGAAACGCCGAGAGACAGGTTGAAGAAGTAAGAACAAGAGCCATGGGCCAGGTATTCTACCAGACAATGATAATTGAGTCTGTTGAAATTCCTGATTCCCTTGTTGAAGATTACTACCAGGCAAACCTGAGACAGTACAGGAACGATCCGGTTGCCATGGTTTCACATGTTCTTGTGAGCAGTAACGAAGCACTTGCAGAAGCACAGGCTCTGCTTGATTCCGGCATGCCTTTTGATTCAGTCGCCATTCAGCTCAGTGAGCATTCAGCCACAGCGTCCCAGGGCGGAAGTATCGGCTGGACAGGTGAAAGACTTGATATTCCCTTCGTAGGGGAAGATCAGGAGCTTCTTTCTCTTCTACTCAGTACTGAACCCGGAACTGTCCTTCCTCCCTATGAGACAAATCTGGGAACACACATATTTATGGTGCTTGAGCAGAGACCTGAATCCTACGACTCCATGGAGGAGGCTCGATCCGGTATTGAGGACATGCTGAGACCTGCTCTTGTAAATGACTATTTCAGAAACACCTTCATGCCCGCCCTTCACGAAACTTACGGGGTTGCTGTGAACGACTCGCCTGCAGACGGTGTTTACGCTGTGATCGACGAAACCTCAATTACAGAGGAAGATATTCTCGCCGAACTGGAAGCCATCCCGCCATACCAGAGAGCCAGCTATGAGACACCGGAGGGCAAGCAGCTTATTCTGGACAGCATGATTGAAAGAGAACTCATAAGACTCGCCTCAATCGAAGCCGGACTTGACCAGGACAGTTCTGTAGTCGCTCAGGTCGAACAAGCTCAGAAGCAGGTGGAAGAGACCATGAAAGGCGCTCTTATTCAAGAGTATTATCAGCGCTATATTGTTGAAACCGCCGAAGTATCCGAAGAAGATATTGCTGCCTACTACGAAGAGCACACTGGCGATATCTACCGTCAGTACGCGCAGATACAGGTATCTGCAATCATCACTGATTCCGATCAGGAGATGGACGAGGTTCTCGCCGCTCTTGAACAGGAAATGACCTTCGCCGATGCAGCTTCCCGGTTTTCAAATCACTCACCAACTGCAACTCTGAACGGTGACCTCGGCTGGATTCCCATGAACGCGCCTGTTCCTTACATCTCCAGCGATCTGGACTTTGCTGAGGAAATGTTTGTCGCGGAATCAGGCAGCGAGTTTGGTCCCGTGCGCACAAATCTCGGTATTTCTCTTTTCAAAGTCACTGACAAACTTGAGGAGGGCGTAAAGCCTCTCGAAGAAGTCCGCGAGTCAATCCTGGCTGCTTTGAGACCCGGTATCGTCAATGACTACCTTTACAATACAGTGTTCCCTCAGCTCAGGGAAACTTACGAAGTTGAGATCAATGAAAATGCCTTCCTGCCCTCGGAATCACTGGGCGCTGACAGCCTTATGACTCTTGCTCAGGAGTCAATGGGAATTGATCCCGAGGTCGCTGTCAGGTACTTCGAACTCTTCCTTGACAGATATCCGGATAACGAAAGATGCGACCAGGCACAGTTCCTCATCGGCTTCACATTCAGTGAGCAGATGAAAGACTTTGATTCCGCCAGAGGAGCATTCGCCGTTCTTGTTGAGGAGTATCCCGAGTCTGAACTCGCAGATGATGCTCTGTGGATGATTGACAACATGGAAATACCTATTGAGGAGTTTATTCCCATGGATGTACCTGTTGAGGAATCAACAGGAGAGTAGTAAAGCCATCTTAAGGGGGACTCCGTAAATGGAGTCCCCTTTCTTATTGCGATTCCGTGTACAAGAAATGATATTCCCGGTTGAACTATCACGCCAGCACTCAGGGGGTGTTTCATTTGAAATCCAGATTTCTTTTTGTCGCTTTTTTTGCAATTCTTCTGTCTGCCGGTTGCAGAACCGATATAGGTGAAGACTCAACAGCATCCGAAAAGGCTGCCCTTGCAGAAAGAAAGCTTCAGGACGGTGATCCGGAAAGGGCGCTTGCTCTTCTCGATTCAGCTCTGGAGGCTGAAGCTTCCAATCCCGATGCTCCTCTATGGAGCGTTGCGAGAGGAGAAAGTCTTTTTGATCTTGGAAGGAAAGAAGAAGCTCTGACAGTAGCGTCAAGATACACATCTTCATCGAGCCCCGCAGTAAAAGCAAGAGCACTTCTTCTGAAAGCTCGTATTGATGCTGCATCGTCCCCATCGTCAGCACTGAACACTCTGGCCTCAGTGAACATCGAAAACCTGGATGCATACAGAGCTCAGATCGCCGTTGACCTCTGCAGAGAACAGCTTGATCACATACGAACAGATGTTCTTTCAGGATATAGAGAAACGGGATGGTTTGAACTCTATGTACTTCTGGAACTTGAAGACAGGTATGCCATCGCCGGTGACATCTCAAGAGCAGCACTGTACGGAGAAGAGATAGACAGGCTTTACCCCGGCGCCCACCGCATCTGGGGCCGACCGGACTACGGTCAATCCGAGACAGGAAGTGGTACCTGGATTGCGATGCTAATGCCCCTGACCGGAGAAGGTGCTGCCTATGCAAAACAGGTTTCACAGGGTGCTCATCTTGCATTTGACCGCTTTTCTGAAATGCACTCTGAGGCCCCGGAACTGGTTGACTTCGATACCCGCGGTGATCCATCGCGCCTGATGGAAATCATGCAATTACTTGCGGATAATCCTTCATGCGTCGCAATTATTGGACCGCTTACCAGCTCGTCCACTCTCGCGGTGGCATCCACAGCGAAAAGTGAAGGAATTCCTCTGCTCTCGCCTACCGCTACTTCCGGGGATGTTGATAACATCGGCAACCCTGTTTTCAGGCTTGTGGTAAGTGAGGGAAACCAGGCTGCGGCAGTAGCCGAATATGCGATAAGAGAAAAAGGATTTACGCGTTTCGGAGTAATCTATCCCTATACAGCGCAGGCTTCGGGAGAAGCTGAACAGTTCAGAGCAGTTGTTGAGCGAATGGGAGGCTCAGTGGTATCTTCACAGGGCTACCAGCCTGGTGATACTGATTTCAGAACTCAGATAACCTCGCTGAAAGCCTTTTCTCCGCAGGCGGTGTTCCTTCCGGTATCCGCGTGGGATGCCGTACAGATCGCTCCGCAGCTGAAATTCTACCGGCTTGAAGTACCCCTTTTCGGTACTTCCGGCTGGGATGATGATCTGCTCCTCAGGCATGGAGGCGAGTATGTTGAAGGCGCGATTTTTACCGCTGCATTCGGACTCAACTCTCTCTATCCGGAAACAGCGCGATTCGTGTACACCTACAACAGAACCTACGGGCAGGAACCCACAGCAATTGCAGCGCAGGGATATGACGCGGCGGGTATAATTCTTGATGCATGGAAACGGGTATCCAATCCCGCAAGAAGCAGAATTTCCAGAAACTTATCCTCCATGGAACCCTGGTATGGCGCGTCGGGCAGATGTGTACTGGGAAGCGATACTGAAACTCGAATCTCATGGCCCATGATGACAGTAGTAGACGGGGAGATTCTTGGGGTCCAGTAATAAATCAGGCGGAACTTACTGGGGCATTGATGTAGGGGGCTCCTATGCAAAAGTCGGCTGCATCACAGGTAACAGCTTCAGAATTATCGAAACATTTCCAACCGGCGAAAGCTGTCATCCGGAGGGCCTGCTGAAGAGAATATCAGAGCTCATTCTTGAGGGGAATACAAAACCGGCCGCAGTTGGACTGGGTACTGCCGGGCTCATTGATCGCCCGGCGGGAGGAGTAATCAGATTCAGCCCGAATCTCCCTTTATGGAACAGCGTCAACGCAGGCGAAATACTCAGAAACCATCTTAAAGTCCCGGTGGTTGTTGACAATGACTGTAATGTTTTTGCTATCGGAGCAATCAACTCGGGACTGATCCCGTCTGAGGGATTGTGGTTGTTCATAACACTGGGCACAGGCATAGGGGGAGCACTGATCAACCAGGGCGACATTATCTACGGAACGGGTTACTCAGGCGAATTCGGCCATACCACAGTACGCGAAGGAGGGATTCCCTGTCCCTGCGGATCCGATGGCTGCTGGGAAAGATATGCGGGAAAAAACGCTTTGAAATGGTACTACACAAGACTCACCGGGCAGAGGGTATCGCCCAGAGATATGGCACTCCTGGCTTCCGGCGGAGATATACCGGCCCGGGAGGCTTTCAGGGAATACGGCAGATGGGTGGGTATCGGGCTTGCCAATCTGGCAAACTGTTTTTCTCCAACGGGCTTCTTCATCGGCGGAGGGCTGTCTCCCACGCTGAACCACTTTGAGTCTTCCGCCCGGCGGGAATACAAAAAGCGCTGCAGACACCAGTGGAATATCCATCTCCTTAAGGATTCACCGGCCGCCGGAGCATACGGAGCCGCATCAATGGCCCGGAAGCAATGTTGAATCTCTGCCTGCTGCTGCTGCTCTCACAGCCGGACACAACCGGAATTGAGCCCATGCAATCAATGGCATACGAGGCTGATTCTCTTGTGTTCAGTATAACTGACGAAGATCTTACACTGATAGGTAATGCTTCCATTGAACACAAACAGATGAGCATTACTGCCGATACTATCAGATACTTCTCAATAGACGAGACTGTCCGGGCCAGTGGCAATATGGAACTTGCCGATGGTGGAGATAACGCCACAGGAACAGCACTGGTCTATCACCTTCCTACTGCCACAGCCAGAACATTCTCCACAACTTCATTCTATGACAGGGCACAATACAACAGTGAAACAGTTACCATGCTCAGCAGAAATGAATTCAACCTTACCAATGTTGTATTCACCTCCTGCGAAAAAGATACCTTCGACTATTACTTCTGGGCTGAAATGATGAAGGTCTACCCGGATGACAAGGCTGTAGCCAAACCTGTGATCCTGTATGTGCAGGATACCCCGGTATTCTGGCTTCCCTATGCGGTGTTCCCGATCAGAAGAGGCAGATCCTCCGGATTCACCATCCCGACCATTGGATCATCTTCCCGCGACGGCCGGTACATCAGAAAGATAGGGTACTATTTCGGTTTCTCCGACTACATTGACCTCCTGATCAGCTCAGATCTCATGGAAAAAACCAGATTTCAGGTTACCATGACTGAGAGACACAGCCTGCGATATGTGATGAACGGGCGGAGCAGGATACAGTGGCGTCGCCAGTTTGAGAGCAAACGCGACCGGTGGCTTGTTGAATCAGCGCATACACAGGAGCTTCCCGACGGGACAATGGTTCGCCTTACCGGCAATTTCGTCAGTGACCGATCGTACCTTCAGGAGACCCAGCAGGATCCCCAGGACAGAATGGAAGGCCAGCTCAGATCATGGCTCTCCCTTTCCAGGAACTTTGGTCGAGGCAGCGCTCAAGCCAGCATTGAATACACAGAGTATCTGGATGCCCTGCCTGACACCATTGACCATGAGATTCTTTCAGAGCTCTGCGCTCCTGACATAAGGTACAACCTTCCGTCAGCACCTGTTTTCCGCACACCATCAGATCCTGCGGATCAGCGTATCTGGCACAGCCTTTACTGGAATTTGAACTCTCACTACCTTGCGGAAAATACAGAATGGGAAGATTCATCTCTCTATAACACCGGAATAAAAATATCTTCCAGGCTGAGCGGATCGAACCGCCTGGGCGATATCCTGGCTGTATCCCCGTGGCTGAATACCACTGGCACAATGTACCACAGAGACAGACAGGGGCACAGGCTGCCCGGCTGGCTTCACAACTCTGTGGGCCTTTCCCTGGCAACAGATATTTACGGAATGTTCTCTTCGAACTTTGCCGGATATTCCATTCTGCGTCACACAATCTCTCCTTCTATTTCAACCAGCTGGGCACCGGACAGATACCTGGCTACCGATGGAAACTTCTACGAGGCGGAGAACGCTGATTCAATATACTACCGCTTCAGTGACTTCTCACTGCCGTCTTCGGGAACAGTCGTTTCATTCTCACTTCTGAATGTGCTTGAGGGTAAAAGGCTCAGCAGAGGTATCATTGACAAGAAAACTCTTGCCGAACTGTCTCTGACTTCAAGCTGGAGTCCCCGGCGGGAAGATGAAACATTCTCGCCCGTCAGCGCCAGCTTGAACCTTACACCGACTCAGTGGATATCCTCACGGGTAAACGGTGCGTACAATGCCTACACCGGAAAAGTTCAGGATATTTCTTTCACCACCGGCGTTCAACTTTCGGGAAATGACCCCACAATGCGGCCCGATTCGGGCTTTGCCATGATGCCGCTTGCATGGCGGCTGAATCTCTCACACAACTGGAGACCGGCTTTATACAGTGAAGAAGATGATCTGAATAAGCTGAGATTCACTGTAAACATTGATCTCACTACAAGGTGGGCATTAAACTACCGAGCATATTATGACATCACTGAAGATGACTTTATAAGCCATGATTACTCCATAATGCGCGATCTGGACAGCTGGGAAGCCATATTCACAAGGCATGTCTCGGATATTGATTCAGGCTTTTACTTCCGTATAAACATAAAAGTCTTCCCTGATATCAAGGTGGAACAGCACACGAGCAGCTTTTGACAATCCCCATGGAACACTTGACAAAGAGCTTTCTCTGTTCTAATGTAAATGCATCATAGTGTTTTTGAGTCGTTAAACAATGAGAGAGGGGTACAGGTTGAACAAGAAAGAACTCGTAGGCTATGTCGCGGAAAAAACTGATCTTTCCAAGAGAGACGCAGCCGCAGCAGTGGATGCCTTCATTGAAGGAGTAAGCAGTGTTATTGAAAAGGGAGATAAAATCTCTCTTATCGGCTTTGGTACTTTCGGCGTAAAGGAAAGGGCTGCCCGTGAGGGTGTCGTTCCCGGAACCAAAGAAAAAAGAATGTACGCAGCGAAGAAGGTTCCATTCTTCAAGGCTGGAAAAGCTCTCAAGGACAAAGCGCTTTAGCAGGCTTTCGACTTATCGGAGGGAAGGGTCGTAAGACTCTTCCCTCTTTGTATATTAGCCTTATGAAATGGTCAGCCATCATTACGACTTACAACAGCGAAGAGGTAATCGGCAGAGCACTTGAGGCTCTGTTCAGGTTACCGACTGAAGAAAAACCTTATGATGTCGTGATTGTCGATAACGCCTCATCGGACAACACTATCAGCATAGTTAGTTCTTGTAATCTGCAGACAAAAATAGTCCTGAATAAACACAATCTCGGACTTGCGAAAGCTAATAATCTGGGGGCCGCCCGGGCAGAAGGAGACAGTCTCTTCTTCCTGAACCCCGATGTCGAGTTACTGCCGGGGGCTGTCTCTGCCCTGCAGAGATTCCAGGAGGAAAATCCAAATGCCGCCATAATCGGCCCCGCGATGGTGGACGAAAACGGGATCAGGCAATCCACAGCAAGAACCTGGCCAGGCCCGCTGGTAATTGCGTCCAGAAGAACTCCTCTGGGTAGAACAGCATGGGGCGGGAAGATATCTGTAAATCATGTAGACAGGTTCAACTCCTCCAGTACTCCTTTAAAACCTCACTGGCTGGTAGGAGCAGCAATGTGGCTTACTCCAGATGGCCGCGAAAAAGTCGGTCTCATGTCAGAGAAGTATTTCCTCTACTTTGAAGATGTTGAGTGGTGCTGGCGAACATGGCAGAGAGGTATGGAAGTCTGGTATGAGCCCCGTGCGGAAATCAGGCATGTCTGCCGGAGAGAGAGTACTTCCGGGGGCACTGCTCTGAACTTCCATCTGAAAAGCATGCTCCGTTTTATGACTACTCATCCCGGCGTTCTCGCAGGCATCGGGCCGGGAGGAGAACAGTGAAACAAAGAAATCTGCTGTGGCTGCTCCCCGTTACAGATCTGGCTCTGATTGCCGGGATATTCATGGGAGGATTCTGGCTGAGGCACTCACTGCTGGCGGATCTCATGGGTTCCGATTTCAGACTCTCCGTTTATCACTACTTTCTGACCGGCCTTGTTCTTGGCTCAGTACAGGTAGCTTTTATGGCGGTACTTGGAGTATACAGACGCGAATTCGGTCTTGGTATGATCGAGGAGGTCGCAGGAATTATCAGGGGCGCCCTGATGGCTGTGCTTTTCACCCTGGCGATGACTTTCATTACCAGACAACTGCTTTTCTCAAGATTTGTTCTTGTCTTTTCATTCCCGGCTTCAGCTCTCCTCCTGAGTTTCTGGCATTCACTGTTCAGAAAGTTCAGCAGCAGAACCGGCAAACCATCCAGGGTGCTGATTCTGGGCATCTCAGACCATGCCAGGCAACTGGGCGCGTTCATGGAAAACAGGGCACAGATCAAATACATTATAGTGGATTACATAAATCCGGATACACCTTCTGAAACCATTTCTGAATTGATCAGGGAAAAGGATGTTCATGAACTGGTTGTTGCAAACCACTCAATTCCAACTGAAAAACTTTCCTCGGTGATTCTCATTTGTGAAAAACTTGGAATCCAGTACAAAATCGCAGCAGATGTATTCGCCATTGTGAGCCTTACCGCGAGAGTCGCTCACATGGGTGGAACAACACTGATTGAATCCGTTCCCGCACCCCTCTCCGGATGGGGGCTGGCACTGAAACGGGCAACAGATCTGGTTCTCTCTTCCATCTTCATTGCCCTCTTCTCCCCTGTCTTTATTCTAACAGCGCTGGCCATTGTAATTGATTCAGGCTTTCCGGTTTTCTACAGACAGATGAGACTGGGCAGAGATAACAATTCTTTCAAAATGCTGAAATTCCGCTCCATGCGTATTGGAGCACACAAAGAGAAGGCTGCGCTGTCTCACCAGAACGAATCAAATGGACTGTTATTCAAGATAAAGAATGATCCACGAATAACAAAAACAGGAAAATTCATTCGAAGATGGTCCATAGATGAACTTCCACAACTGTTCAATGTATTGTCAGGCGAGATGAGCCTTGTCGGCCCCCGCCCTCCGCTTCCGGAAGAGGTGGAGGAATACAGCAGAAGAGACTTCAAGAGGCTTCACACCACTCCCGGGGTCACCGGAGTATGGCAGATCTCCGGCAGAAGCAATCTGGGCTTCGATGAAATGGTAAAACTGGATTTGTACTATGTCGATAACTGGTCCATCTGGATGGATCTTGCCATTCTGATGCTTACTCCGTCTGCGGTCATTGAGGGCTCCGGAGCATACTGAATACCAAGCATAAATATCTTTACATTTTCACAGAGAATGAAAACTCCAACCGCCCCAAAGGGCGGGGTATCTGTCAGCCAGAAACAAGCTAGAAACAAGCCAGAAACACAGAAACCGACTGTTCGCCCCAGGGGGTGTGGAATTAGACCCTCCTCAGATTTAAATGGGTATCTTCCGGATTCAAAAGGCAGTAATTCTTCACCGTCACTTACTACCTGACGGGGGTAGCAGGGGCAATCCGCGACCATCCTTGTCGTCAGACCTTTGCGCTGGTTCCGGATGACTCAACGCCCGGGCGATGCCGAGTCAGTTATTGAGTGAGAGCTGCGAGCCATTGAACCACCAGCGCCTGTCCGGAAGCGCAACCGGAGAGATTCTCAATATCAGCTGAGGAAGTCAGTAACCAGGCTTATTGAGCCAGTCTGTTCGCAAGAAGATCCAGAGGGCTTTCAACAACTCTGTGAATTCCTTTCATCACATGCAGATAGATTCTCGTGGTTTCCAGACTCTTGTGTCCAAGCAATTCCTGTATCTCACAGAGATCAACTCCCGCCATCAGCATATGCGTTGCAAAGCAGTGACGCAGTGTGTGAACACTTGCACGCTTATTAATGCCGGATTTCAGAACAGCTCTTCGAATAGCTTTTTGCACGAGCGACGGATGAATATGATGTCTCCGAACATCTCCGGTGGAGGAGTCAACAGAAAACCACGCACCGGGAAACACATACTGCCAGGATAGTTCAATCCCTGCTCCCGGGTATTTTCTTTCCAGCGCTCCGGGAAGAGTAACCGGAACATTCGATGCTTCCAATGCCGAGTGAACTGCTTCTATCTGCCTTTCCAGAAATGGAACCAGCGTCCTTCCCAAAACAGTAACCCTGTCTTTATCACCCTTGCCGCTTCGAACTGTAAGAGAGCAGTTATGCAGATCCAGATCCTGAACACGAAGCCTCAATGCTTCTGACAACCTGATACCACTGGAATAGATAAGGCGAAGAATAAGCCCGGCAATTCCAGTGGTAGCTTCAAGAACCTTTTTAACTTCTTCAGGAGTTAATACAGATGGCAGTCTCTGAGATCGTCTGGCTCTTACAGCATCTATCCCGGATGGCTCTTTCTTCCAGACATTTCTGAAAAGAAACAGAATTGCATTGAACGCCTGATTCTGTGTAGAGGAAGCTACCTTTCTCGAAAGAGCGAGGTGTGTCAAATAGTCACGAAAGGCACCATCGGAATCACTTGAAAGTTTGTTCCTTTCACAATACCCAAGATACCTTGAGCACCACTGGATGTAGGACTTTTCGGTACTCCTCGCATAATGCTTGATTCTCAGCTTGTTCCGCATCTCATTCAACGGCACCAAATCAAATCCAACTGGTTCTTCCATGCAACAAGGACAACTTGAGCAATACATCTTCACTGCTTCCAGAGCCTGTCTGATCTGCCAGCCCTCCTTACCTTCTTTTTCCAGAATATCCGCATAAACAGCTTCTTCAGGATTCCCCAGAAAAAGAAAGTGACGCACCCATCCAACCATGTATGGAACCTGATTCTGTCGCACCAGCTCCTTGTCAATTAACTCGCTTTCATACTGCTTTAAATACTGTATCAACTTCAAACCTCCTGCTTTAAAAGATGTCCACTAACCCAAGTAAAACCCGTGCATTAGTGTACACTTGTATACACCGCATGTCAAGTGTGACTCCATTGACACAGCTAAACACCC
>JAUVIS010000189.1 GCA_030592635.1 Candidatus Fermentibacteraceae bacterium
TCTGTGGATCTTGCCAAAGAAGCCATCAGGCAGGGAGCATACGATTTCATAACCAAACCTTTCACCAGCAATGAAATTATAGAAGCAGTACAGAGGGCTGAAAACGAACAGCGTGTTCATTTTTCCGATATCACCTACACCGAGCTGAAAATCCTTCATGAGCTGACAGTGTCCAGCAAAATAACCGAATCTTCAAAAAAGGCGTCCCTGGAACAATTCGGAATGAAAACCGCGAAAAGCTTCGGAGCGGATTCTCTCCGCATTTATCTGCAAGACAGTAAAAGCGGCAGCATGCTGGAGAAAACTGTTGATATTGGAAAAGGCTCTTTCGCTGATGAGGTTACCTGGTACTTTCTTGCCAGCAGAACAATGCAGTCCGGAGGAGAGGTTCTCCTGGATCCCAGCAACTCGGAAAACACAGATATGTCGGGAGCCAAGGCGTCTTTCATGGGAACTATCATTCCTACAAGCAAAGGGAATCTTGGTGTTATCCTTGCAGGGAGAAGCGAACGGAGGGACAGATTTAAAACCCGCGATTTGAAACTGCTGGCTCTCTACGCGGCGCAGCTTGGAAATCAGCTTCAGAATCTTAAGATGACCGGTGACCTCCTGAAGAACAACAAAGAGCTGGAAAAAATCAATCTTGTGACAAGCGGCTTTTCCTCCTCGCTTGAAACATCTGCCGTGATCTCTTCTGTAGCCCATGGACTGCGGGATTTTATCCCGTTTGATGTCGCGGGGTTTTTTGTTTCACTGGAGAATGGTGCACCGTACAACTACATCCTGATGAATGAAGCTATTCCAAAAGATAAGGTTTACGCTTCCTTCAAAAGACAGATGGGCAAGAATCTGGGAAAAGCTCAAGCGTTAGAGTTGATGAATGAAGTCCGCCTCGGCACATTCGTAGGAGAAAATATCCGCACTTTTGAAAATTATCCGGAGTTTACTTTCACAAAGCTTGGCGATTACGGTAAAATTCACGGTTGGATAGTCATGGGCTCGTGGTCCGGACGAAGCAGGCTTCTCCCATCTTCGAAGTTTATTCCCATATTTCTGCGCCATGCGACATCAGCTCTTTGCAACTCACTGCAGTACAGAGAGAACCAGAGTAATTATCTCGAAACCATCACCGCCATGGCCCAGGCGGTTGACGCGAAGGACAAGTACACAAACGACCACTCAAGAAATGTCACCGCATACACACTGGCACTTGCGGACAAACTGGGAATTACTCATCAGGCAAGAAAAGATCTCTGGAATGCCGCACTCCTTCACGACATAGGAAAAATCGGCGTCCCTGAAACCATTCTTAACAAGCCGGGAAAGCTCTCTGACGAAGAATATGAAGTTATCAAGACTCATCCCGTTAAAGGATGCAGTATTCTTGAGCCAATAAAGGCGTTCAGAAACCTGTTGCCCGCAGTCAGATACCATCACGAGAGATATGACGGAAGGGGATACCCGGACGGTCTGGCAGGAACACACATTCCCTTTTCTGCCAGAATTCTCACCGTTGCGGACTCTTTTGATGCCATGACCAGCAGCAGAGTGTACCGCCCGTCACCGGGAGTTGAATTCGCTCTCGAGCAGCTGAAAGAACACTCAGGAACACAATTCGACCGGGAACTTGCCCTGGCCTTCGTTGAGATAATACAAGCCAAGCCCTATAAAGAAATTCTACTGACTTACGGTTCTGTTCTGCTTGAGAGTCAGCCGGTTCTGCACCACTGACCGGGGTAGACTATATTCCCGTCATTAACAGAGAAGCATAACCGAAGGAGATTTCAATGGCAGAAATAGTCGAAGTCAAAGCAAGACAGATCATTGACTCAAGAGGAAATCCCACAGTGGAAGCAGATGTATACCTCGAAAACGGCAGCTTCGGAAGAGCCGCTGTCCCCAGTGGAGCCTCCACCGGAGAACATGAAGCCGTGGAACTCAGAGACAACACCAATACCTTCATGGGCAAATCAGTACTCAATGCTGTCAACAATGTTCATACCCGGATTGCCCCTGAGCTGCTGGGAAGAGACGCGTCCTGCCAGCTTGAGATTGATGCGGTAATGAAGGAGATTGATGGAACCCCGAACAAAGCTGAACTGGGAGCAAACGCTATTCTCGCAGTTTCAATGGCATGTGCCAGGGCATCCGCCGACAACCTGATGATACCTCTTTACAGCTATCTGGGCGGTCCCGCAGCCAGAGTGCTTCCAGTTCCCATGATGAACATCATCAATGGAGGGCAGCACGCTTCAAACCCCATAGATCTTCAGGAATTCATGGTTGTACCCGCAGGCTTTGAAACCTTCAGCCGAGCCCTGCAGGCTGGTGTGGAAATTTTTCAAACCTTGAAGAAAAGAGCGGCAGCGGCCGGTATGTCCACAAGTGTTGGCGATGAGGGCGGGCTTGCGCCTGATCTGCCGGATAACACCGCAGCACTCGAGTTTATCGTTGATACCGTAAAAGCCGCTGGTTACACACCGGGACAGGATGTATTCATCGCCCTTGATCCGGCTGCAAGCGAATTCTACAGAAATGGCCGCTACTTTATGCACGGTGAAGATCCTGCGGGATTAACCTCGGAACAGATTGTGGATTACTGGGCAAAACTTGTTGGGCAATTCCCCATCATAAGTATTGAGGATGGTCTTGCGGAAGATGACTGGAGCGGCTGGCAGCAAATGACGAGTAAACTTGGACACTCAATTCATATAGTGGGAGACGACCTTTTTGTAACCAATGTGGAAAGGCTCAAGAAGGGTATAGAAATTAATGCCGCAAACGCTATTCTCATTAAGCTCAATCAGATTGGAACCGTATCCGAGACTCTCATGGCTATCGACACCGCTCACAGAAGCGGTATGACTGCGGTAATAAGCCACAGAAGCGGAGAAACAGAAGATACTTTTATTTCCGACCTCGCAGTAGCCAGGAATACCGGGTTTATTAAAACCGGATCTGCCTGCCGTACGGATCGAACAGCTAAATACAATCAGCTTCTGCGAATTGAAGAAGCATTGGAAACCAGCGCGGAATTTGCTGGAATGAGTATGATCAAAGGCTGAAACGATGTACAGAAAAAGACCGCCGGAAGAGAGCAAAAGGGCAAGACTCCTGACTGCGTTACTTCTAACGGCGGTTTTCCTGGCAACAGGAGCCATACTGCTCTTCAACAGAAACGGCTTCATGGCCATTACTGAGATCCAGGAGGATGTCCACACCGTTAAAGCTGAGAACGAACTGCTCTACCATGAGATTGATTCTCTGAATCTTGTCATCCACCTGCTGGAAAGCGATTCAGTCTACATGGAGAAGAGAGTTAGAGAAATTCTGGGCTGGGGTCGTCCGGGAGAGACCGTAATCAGGTTTACGGAGCCTGACACTGAATAAGACCGGTCTGCTGCCTGCCGTGTCAGTACTTCCAGTGCTGATCACTTTGCTGATTCTAAAAGGCGACATCCCCGATCCTGACAGAAATGCTCACGACATGTGGGCAAATCAACTCATAAACACCGGCAGGCTGATAATCTCCGATCAGGGCACCTTCGACAACTGGCAGATTTACTATCCAAACACTGTACCAAAACCGCTGGAACTTCTCACAGGCATTATTCGGGGTCCGGGAGGCA
>JAUVIS010000234.1 GCA_030592635.1 Candidatus Fermentibacteraceae bacterium
AATGAAGATTTCGAAAGAGTTGAGAAAACTCAGTCAGAGATGGATCTTGAAGCTGAACTCAGAAATGCACAGATGATAGCTCGGGGAATGCCCCCCTCCATGGCCAACTGGGAACCGGATCCTTACAGAGTCGCCATTGCATCCATGTACATAGACGGGCTTGACAGGCTGTGGGTAACCGATGGCACTACCACGACAGCGTCATTTGATGTGTATGATCTTGACGGCAATCACCTCTTCACAGCAGCCCTTGATGTCGACGCTGACGCCGGTGCTGACGCAGAAATCTGGCATACCATGATATGTCAGGAGAAATTCATCTGTTACGATGCCAACCCCGAAGACTACCCCAGAGTCTTCTACGGTGACCTGCCTGGATTCGAATAAGCACAGGGAAATAAGCACATGCACAATAAGGGGCGGTTTCTCCGCCCCTTTTCATAAAAAGCATTAACTCTGCCTGTTCCGACTGAAGATGCAGTTACGGATCACAGTTGCATCACAATCATCGGGCAGCAGGTTGCTATCAATATAAAAAACTTGCGGAAGTGAGATACCCATATTTACAAAAGGTTCTCATACACAGGATCATGGAAGGCTTGTACAACAGGGAGGAGGGGAAGGCTGAAGGGAGACTGGAATATTTTATGAGGATTTTCTTTTCAATAATGTTATTGTGTCTTGCCACTGCATGTTCAAACCCGTTCGACACATCCATAAGCGTAAAATACGAAGTTGTGGGAAGTGCAGACACGGTAAACATCACTTTTGAAAACGGCAGCGGCGGCATTTCACAGATGGCAGATGTAGCTCTTCCCTGGTCCCACACATTTTCAGCAGATATGGTATCAGAAATGCTCTTAACAATCTGAACAAACTTCTAGGGCACAGAACAAGACTGGGCATATGTGTACTTCTTGCCAGACACACAGCATTGTCATTCAGCCGCCTGAAAGAGCTTCTGGAGGAAACCGATGGCAGCCTGGGCGCCCAGCTCCACAAACTGGAGGATGAGGGATTCCTCTCTGTAAAGTAGGAATTCATGAACCGTAAACCAGTTAGCTGGTACAGTCTTACAAACAAAGGTCAATCCGGCCTTGAAAAACATCTTGATGCCCTTAAACAGCTTATCAGCCCGAAAATTTGACAAAAGTGATACTGGCACAATATTCTGAACTTGCAAAGAGCTTTTAAAGCACAAAGAAAGGACTACGAGATGAAATTCCTGTTAGTAGTGCCATTAGCCTTATTGCTTATCACAGGGTGCGGTACATCAGAGCCGGCAGAAGATATTGCTTCAGATGATACAGCAGACATTGCTGTCACAGAAGAAGAATACACTCTTCCAGTTGCAGACCACTACCTCCATGTTACCGATTCAATCGGTGTGGAAATCGGCGACAGCAACTATGTATTCGGTGCGATTCACGCTGCCGGATTTGACAATAACGGTGATATAGCAATTCTTGATGCCCAGAAATCTTCAGTTTCCATGTTTACTCCCGATGGAGAATTCATCAGATCCATAGGCCGCGAGGGAAGCGGACCCGGAGAATTCCGTATGTCAACTGCTATTGCCTTCCGCCCCGAGGGCGGCCTTGTAGTTTCTGATGGAATGGGCTCCAAACTGGTCTATTTTGATGAGAACTACGAATTCCTCTCAGAAACACCTGGATTTATTCCCGCACCGCCCGCAATGATTACAGCGATTGATAACATGGAAATAATTGGCATGAAGCCTGATTTTGAGCAGACTGAGGACGGCATGTTCATGGGGTTCACAGTCGCGAAGTGGACAATGGAGAGCTCAATTCCAACCGTTGTTTACTACTCGCAGATGTCTCCTTTCAACCCTGCTGATCTCAGTGC
>JAUVIS010000166.1 GCA_030592635.1 Candidatus Fermentibacteraceae bacterium
CGAATCCTCCTGAATTACAGGCAATAGTGTTCCAGATCGTAGGACGGCCTCTCTGAGAGATATTTGTAAGTCCCATGAAATCAGAATTAGTAAGAGAGCCTGAACCAATTGATACCATGGATGTGCTACCATGACCTGCATGGTTCACAAACTGCATTCCGGTGTTCAGCATGGCCATTGTTGCTGTGTAGCTCTGTGTACCTGTATCCTGATAAAGCTTTGTAATTGTCCAGTACGAAGGAGTATAGAGAGTGTCAACCTTCTCCTTGCCTGCTGATCCGGGACAGTACGGACTGCTCCAGAGAACTTCCGTGGTAAAACCCATGGAATTGTACCAGTCCTCGCTGTCGGGAGAATCCTCCCATGCAAGCACCTTGCTGACAAAAATCTCTGCTTCCGAGACAGTTTCCACAGAGGCTCTGCCAAGAATGTAGTCAGGATGATAGTCGATGTTGTCCACACCGTTAAGTTCCCCCCATATCCCGTTTTCATTCAGATCCCAGGCATCAACGCCAGGTGCTGTATCGTTCATATCCTGGAAATAGAGATCGGCAGCTGGATCCCCTTCATACCCTTCAGCAGTTGCATAGCAGTTTCTGTGAGGAATTCCCGGGGTATCTCCTGCCAGAAGAATGTAAGCCGGGGGGGAATCCTGATAGATATCCTGAAGGAAAAAACGAAGCTTCTGCGCGTCATCAACGCCGGAGTACATATCCGTGATATAGGACATTTCAACTATTTTGGCAGGAATACCTTTTTGAGTCTTCCACTCCGCCAGAGGTTCAAAGGCAGCCGCCAGATCATCATCCGCGATTATCAGATATTCTCCCCACGGGAGCACTGCGGCAGGAGAAGATACCACAGACGGTACATCATCGGGATTGATCACAGATGATAAAACTATCCGGGAAGCCACAGTCATGCCGTTCATACCCCGCTCGGGTATCCTGTAATTCTCAATATGGTAGCGGATCTGTATATACGCGCTTTCCGTCCAGACCAGATGTCTTGTATCGGGATCCCAGGAAACTGGATTAAGCACGATATCAGCAACCGGATACCCCATCAGGGTACCTTGCCCCTCAAATCTGACTGATGTGTTCACCGGCCTGGAGAATGCTTCCGCGTCGGCAGTTGTCAAAATGAAATCCCCGGGGCTTGAGATGGGTACACCCGTCTGTGCGGCCATGGGCCGGTAATCGAATGACAACGGGACAGTGGTTGTGCCGGTCAGTCTCACATCGTCAACGACAGCACCCTCCGGCAAAGCCACTGTAAGAGGTAGAACTGGAAACAGCGGAGCACCGGGTCTGCCCGATGAAGAAGCACCAACCATTGCAATTCTGTCTCCCAGCGGGGTTTTAAGTATCCGGGGGACTTCTTCAGCCGACCAGTTGATATTGAGAACACCGCTGATAAGGGCAGTTGCGAGAAGCAGGGGATTCATGTCAAACCTCCAGAAATACCACCAGGGAATTTCTTCCCGTGGTGTGTTCCAGCAGAACTTTTATAATGATAGTGAGAGGAACCGCGAGAAATATGCCCAGAAGCCCCCAGAGATAGCCCCAGATAATCACGCACAGAAGAATTGTGACCTTGCCGATTGGAAGCACATCTCCGAAGTAGTTTGGCTCTATTACATTTGAAACCACATTGTTTATTATAAGAACAGCCAGGGCAGCTATGAAACCCGATTGCATTCCCTGGACTGACATAGCATAAAGAGTAATCATCACTCCTGCTGCCAGCGATCCGAAGAAAGGTACAAAATTAAACACCATCGCTGTCATTCCCCAGATAAAAGCTTCCTCAAACTGAAAACCCATCACAAGAAGCGCAACCCCTATAAGCAGACCGGTAAGCGCGCTGGTAACCAGCTTTGCCAGAAGGTACTTCCTTGGAACTCTCTCCACGCCGCTGACAATGGTCTGGTATCTGGCATGTGTGGCTGGATCCATTTTCTTTATCTTTTTCGAGAAAAGCCTTCTTCCGTTAACCATGAAAACAGTGAGCATGATGATTATCACCGAATCGAACAGACCGCTTGAAACTGATCCCAGGAATCCGGCAGCTGTCGGTACTATTGAGCTGATGGAGAATGATAGATCTTCCATGGCGGGAGCCGGTGTTTTCCCGTCCGTCTGAACAGTATCAGCCGGGGACGGAATCTGTTCAAGCTGATCCATACCGAGACGGCCGTACATACCCGGAATCCAGTCTGTCCGGGCAGTTTCCACAAACTCAACCACAGGGGTTACCACATTGCTGATCATATCATCTTTCCTGCTGACCAGCATGCTCATGGTTCCATAAATAAGGAAAAAGAAAACAGAAATTATTGATAGAGCCATCACCAGCACAAGTGCTGTTCCAATAGCATCAGCCAGGCCGGAATGATTCTTCTCACCCCTTCTGCGGTATTTCCTGAAAACCCGTCTTAGAAGTCTGTCCACCCATTTTGTTGTCACTTTAACAGTTGGAGATATTAAAAGAGCAAAGAAAACAGCAATTGCTATTTTTACGAATATGGAGGCTCCCATTTTCACGATAACGGCAGTAATAAGAATCGCGACTATGCTCATAAATACTTTGAACAGATCCGGATTTTTTTCTGTCATGCTTTTACTCCATATTTTTCAGGCCTTCTGTCTTCAAGACACGCGATACGCTTTCTCACTCTGTCCACTTCATTCATATCTACACTGTAGTCTCTTACATTTTCGTCTGCATCAATCCATTCCAGCATTTCGCCTGCAGGCGAAGCAATACCTCCCCCGCCCCTGAATCTGACCCCGAGATGATCGCCGCCGAGATTACATCCCACAAAGAAAATCTGAGCCTCTCCGGCTCTGGCTCTGAGGAAACTCCGAAAGAGTTCCAGCCTTGGCTCCGGCCACTGCGCCGGAAGAAAGATGATCCTGGCACCGTTCAGAGCGTGCCTGCGGAACAATTCGGGAAATCTCAGGTCATAGCAGACTGAAGCTCCGGCTGTAACTCCCCTGATTTTAAACACTCCGGAAGGAATACCCTCTTTAAAAACAGAATCCTCGCCCATGTTTTTAAACAGGTGAACCTTCTCTGTTGTATGAACCAGAGTACCGCTGTTATCCCATACAGGAAGCATGTTGACTATTCCATGGTCTGTCTTTACGGGAAATGTTCCTCCCACAACCCAGATGCCCGTCTCGGAGGCAGCTTCCGCCAGGGGCGAATTTTTTAAATCCTGAATTGTTATTGCATGCTCAGCAATTCTGTCAAGAACAAACCCAATGGTAAACAGCTCAGGAAAAACAATCACATCAGGCAGAGGTGAAAGCTTGACAGCTCGAACAGCTCGATCCATACAACTGTTCCAGTCTCCTTTAATCGGCAGTTCAGCAATTCTGATGATCACAGCCGGCCTCCATTCCGTGAACACTGAATATAGATATTGTTTTCCTCTGCCGCATTGAGGTCATCCCTTTGTATAATTCATTGTTCGACAATTTCTTAAATTTATCAATTGGTTCGAAAGGCGGAATAATGACAGCTATCAGCAGAAGATGCGCAGGCATGCAGGCTTCCCCAATAAGAAAGCTTGTTCCCCTGGCAAACGCGGCAAAAGCTCGCGGAACCTCCGTTTACCACCTCAACATCGGGCAACCTGACATCCCGACTCCAGCAGGCTACTGGAATACCCTGAAAGACAATCTCCCGGATGTACTTGCCTACGGCCCCAGCCAGGGACTTCTTATTCTCAGAGAGGCCATTTCCACCTACTACTCCCGATCGGGAATCAGTATTGACACGAATGAAATCATTATCACCACAGGTGGTTCAGAAGCTGTTTTCTTCGCCTTTATGACCACCTGCGACCACGGTGACGAAGTTATCTGCTTTGAACCCTTTTACACCAACTACAATGGCTTCGCCACTATGGCAGGTGTAAAACTTGTTCCTGTCACCAGTAAGTGCGAAAACGGATTCCACCTTCCTGAGTCTGTCGAAATCGAGTCAAAAATTACCGGGAGAACCAGAGCAATCCTCATCTGCAGCCCCAATAATCCCACTGGAACGGTTCTCTCTCCTGAAGAACTTAAAACCCTCTCTTCTATAGTGCAAAAGCACGACCTGTTCCTTCTGTCGGATGAAGTTTACCGTGATTTTGTTTTTGACGGAGGTTCACATCTGTCCACTCTGGAATTGCCGGAAATTGAAGACCGAGTAATAGTAATGGACTCCATAAGCAAACGATTCAGCTCGTGCGGAGCAAGACTTGGCAACATGATAAGCAGAAACAAAGACATTATGGACGCGGCACTCAAACTCGGTCAGGCAAGACTCTGCCCCCCTACTCTGGCTCAGTACGGTGCGGCCTGGATCTA
>JAUVIS010000005.1 GCA_030592635.1 Candidatus Fermentibacteraceae bacterium
ACTGGCGGGACTTGCCCTGGGTGTTGATCCTCTGAATCAGCCCGGCGTTGAACGGGGTAAGATTTTGACATACAAGGCAATGGGGCGGGAGGGATATTGATACTGATAATCGCCGCCTTTCTGGCAACGTTTCCAACTCCCGAGGCCGAAGGCTGGTACACGCTGCTTCAGGGAAGTTATCAACAAGGGTGTTCAGCTGATTTTCTGCTGTCAGGAGAAAATGACAGCGGTATTCTCGTGAAGGGTCTTCCACTGATTGCCACAGGGGTTATTCCATCTCTTCCGTGGCCTGACGCAAAAACAGTTGACCCTCTTGAAAGCGGGTTGTGGGGCGGCGGAAGGTGGAACACCTGTGTGGAAGAACGGTCTTTCCAGGATTCCCTGAGCATTTCCAGAATCGGACTGATACAGAACACCAGAGATCACGGCAGATCTGTTATTCAACTTGACAGACCGCTGCCATGGGGCACATCGGGCAACTTTCAGATTCTCCGCGATGATTCTGTGAGCATGTATTCAGCAGCTATAGAAAGGGAACCGTTCAACATGCGAACCATGAGCTGGGAGGGAGACAGTTACGGCTGGGGTTCCTGGACCGGCTGGAGTTCAAAGCACCTCTATGCAAGAGCGGGATTTGCGCGGTTGAGCGTTGGAGACAGACGACCGGAAGTGCTTGCCGGAGCGAGCGGGGATCTTTCTTCACTGGGTTTTGAAATTGGAGCCGCCGGCGCATACATTGATTCTGTTGTTCAGGGAAGAGGAGTTGCGGGCATTTCAAGCTCTGTTGGGTCCGCAAAGGCCTCAGGATATTTTGAATACAATAATGATGGCGAAGGTTTCTGGGGCGGGGTAATTCTTCCCGCGGGGGCTGTAGAACTTTCCACAGCTCTTTCCCGGCCGGTGGGGGATGAATTGTTTCAGACTGTCGCGGTAAGACACCCGAACTTCAATCTGGTGGGCAGGTTTCTCAACGAAACAGCCGCGGCCGCGGATGCGGAAATGGCAAGGGGCTTCTTCCGCGGGAAGGGTGCAGCCTGCTGGAACTTTGATCGGGATTCGCTGTCTGTGACCGCATGGACGCTTCTGGGAGTTGACTGGTACAGGGGAAGATTTGAGGCGGGTCCCAGGGTAACTGCCGGTCTGGATTCCACAGGAGAATGGGACGAAACAGTGGATGTACTGCTGGGGTTTACACTGGCATCGTTCTCCCTTGCCAGCGCAATTGAGAACATTACCAGCGAAACAGAACGAAGCTGGTCATTCGGGATTACATGGAATTTTACAGATCAGCCTCCGGTGAAGCCTGAAGGTGATGAGGAGAATAGAAGTGGAAACTAAAATTGCCGTGCTTGCTTCAGGGGCCGGATCTAATTTTAAAGCTCTTGTCAATGGCGATACGGGGCCTGGAAAGGTTGATATTCTCCTGACGGATAATGAAAACGCGGGAGCTTTGGAACTGGCAGCGGAGCTGGGTGTAGAGTCAAAGTATTTGTACCCGGGAAAGTACAGAACAAGATTCGGAATCAGAGAAGAAGAACTCTGGGCGGAGTATCTGGCCGGCAGGGGTGTGGAACTGGTCTGTCTGGCGGGACTTATGAGAATTATCAAAGGACCTCTTCTGGACGCGTTTCAGGGAAGAATAATGAATATTCATCCTTCACTGCTTCCTGCTTTTCCAGGTCTTGACGCTCAGGGGCAGGCGCTCAAATACGGTGTTAAGATAACCGGCTGCACAGTTCACTATGTTGATGGAGGCACAGATACAGGTCAGATTATTCTTCAGGAATCTGTTCCGGTACTTGAGTTTGATCAGAGGGATTCCCTGGCTGCAAGAATTCTGGTAAAAGAACATGAGATATACTCGAAAGCAGTAAAAGCCCATCTTGAAGGAAGAACTGTATATTCCAGAGTTGCCCGGTAACACCGGAAAGGGAGATTGCTCGTATGAATGCTGTAGTGATGGTGCTTGTTTTTCTTTTGTTCGGCGGAGCGGAGGACCCGGTTCCCCCTGATCCCGCTTTTGCTATTTCAGTGAACAATGTACCGCTGCAGGATCACATGATGGCTTTTATGGCATCTCCCGGTGAACTTGTAACACTTTCCTGCGCTGATTCACTGAGCTGGTCAATTCCCGCTCTTTCCCTGAATGAAACGGGCAGAGAATTCAGATTCACACTGCCCAGATCTCACGGAACCTGTACAGTTATCGCTTCGGATTCAGCCTCCGTTCAGGAATGGATTATGATAGTTCCTCTGGACAAATCCCAATTTCGCACTGCCTCTATCAACTCGTTTCCAGTAGGGTTTTACGGAGACGGCAACAGTCGGGATCACCTGCCGGACAGGGGTTTTATTGAACTCTGGCCCGATGTTTTTTATGCAAGAATATCTACACATCTGAGCTTTTCCGACTTTCTGGGACACACCGAAGGCGGATGGCCTCAATACATGGTTCTTGATCTGAGACTTGTCCACAAACTGGAATGTGTTTTCGAAGAGGTGGCCTTATCGTATCCGGAAGCAAGAGATATTCACTGTATAAGCGGCTTCCGAACTCCTGCTTATAACGCTGCCATTGGAAACGATACGGGCTTCAGTCTGCATCTTTACGGCGGGGCATCAGACTTCTGGATAGAGAGCTGGCCTGCAAATAATCTTATTGACGATCTTGACAGAAACAAGCGGATTGATGTGTTTGACGGTGAATTCATAGTCGATGCGGCAAGAAGACTGGAAGCTTCAGGCGAGGTCGTTGTTGGCGGAGCTTCAGCATACAGGTGGATTACTTCCCATGGTCCTTTTGTTCATCTGGATACAAGAGGAAGCGCGGCTGTCTGGCAGACCAGGCGCAGCCTGGTGGAAAACCCTGTCATCTAATGGGAGTATACAAATGAAGAGTTCCCTGATTGTTCTGATTTCTGTTCTCATAATGGCATTGGCAATTAGTTTAACAACTGTATATCGTATGGATAAAGAAGTTAGCCATGTAAGAAACATAATAGGCGAATACGGTGAGCAGGTGGAACTGATTTCAGCCCAGCGTGATACCCTGGCTCTTATAAACGCTGCTTTCGCCGCTAGAATGGACTCGGTACCATCCCTCCGACACACCGCTGATTCTCTGCGGGTCTGTCTTGATGAAGTTGAGCTGGTTCGTAATTATCTTGGCTACTATCTTATCATTGATACAGGTCAGAACAGATTCCATCTCAGGCGCGGCGGACTTCTTGTCCGTACCGGATACTGCGGCACCGGTAAGGGCTGGGCAGAGAACGACAGCGGGCTTGTGTGGAATTTCAGTACCCCCAGAGGCATCAGATATGTGGTGAAGAAGGGTGAGAATCCCTACTGGTTCAGACCTGACTGGTACTGGCTTGAGCAGAATCTTCGTCCGCCAAGACCAGGCGAGGACATTCTCATTCCGGACAGCCTTTCCTGGGAAGAGCAGATTGTTTACTACAGGGACTCACTCACATCATCGGAGCGTGTCTGGGTTCGTGCTGTTCCCGGAGCACTGGGCAATTTCAAGCTTGATCTCGGCGGAGGAATCCTTCTGCACTATGGTGTTGGCAGGGGAAGAAATGTCAGTCACGGCTGCATTCGTCTGGGCAATTCTGATCTTGACGCCATATACAGAGCTCTGCCTGTTGGCGCGCCTGTTTTAATCTACTGAGAGAGAGGCTGATATGATATCCACATTCGCTGAAACTGCGGGAAAGCGATTACGGCTCAACATTGTTCTGATTGCCGGTACTCTTGCGGCAGTGCTGATTGTGATCTTTTTCCTGAATCGCTGGAAAACAGATTCACCGGTGCTTCAGCAGGAGTTTGCGACGGAAGCGAATCAGGCGGTTCCACCGGTTGAAACAACTGCCGTTATTCCTGTTGAGCAGCCTCCCGTATTATGGCTCCAGGCTTATGGCTCTTCATCGGGTAACGCCGCATGGGGACACGCGATAGTTGCTCCTTTTGATACTCTGTGGAGCATTTCTACAGGAAGAGAGTTGTTTTCCCCTCCCGCAATTGTCGGTAATATGATTTTCATAGCAGGCAATGATAAGATTCTTCGGGGAATCAACAAAGATTCCGGACAGCAGATATGGTCCAGAACCGTTACCTGCGGCTTGTCCGGGGGAGTTGCGGCGGATTCCACCACGGCTTATTTCAGTGGGCAGGACGGATACATGTATGCTTTGAATACTGAAACAGGTTCAGAAAGATGGAAGACCGGCCTTGGCTACCACATTTTCACAGATGCCTGTGTTTTCTGTGACAGCCTTGTTCTGGCCGGGAACTCCATGGGCTCTATCGCAGCTCTAAGCAGAAGAACGGGTGAGCTGGTCTGGAGCGACACAATGGACGGGCTTCTTCTGGGACCGGCCATTTCAGAGAGTACTGCGGTGTTTACTTCAGAAACAGGTGCTGCCGGCGCCTGGGATGTAGCGGGAAACTCGATCTGGTCCCGTGGATTCGCATCCCAGCCTTCAGCACCTTCAATCAAGTCTGATATGATTTTCATCGGGTTTTCAACCGGCAAGGTACTGGCTCTTTCACTTCAAACCGGGGAAACGCTGTGGGAAACTGCTCTGGAAGGCGTTCGCGGAAGAACTGTTGTTTCCCGTCCCGCACTTGCGGGGGAATCACTGCTGGTGGCCGGAACATGTGACGGAAGGGTTTTCTGTCTTGATTCAGGAAGTGGAGAACTTCTCTGGGAAACAGAGCTCGAGAACTGGGTTTCGGTAACTCCTGCCGTTTGCGACACCATCGTTTACGCAAGCTGTGATGACAGCAGGATACACCTTTTAAGCCTGAACACCGGACTTCCTGTTGACACAATCGAAACAGGATCATATTCAGGTACACCACCGGTTCTCATGGGAGGCGTTTTATACACGGGGAATTCCGATGGTGATTTTACGGCAATCACCGGGGCTTTGCCGAACAGTCCTGTGGAATAAGAATAGGAGATAAATTGCCAAGTGGAATGATACCAAGCGGATACGCTCTTGTAGCAGGATTGTCCAATACCGGCAAATCAAGTCTGCTGAATGCCTTTACTGAAAATAATATATCTCCGGTGGCTCTTCAACCTGCTTCCACCAGAATGCCCATCACCGCAATATGTACTCCCGGGAATGCACAGATATGCTTTGTAGATACTCCGCCACTGGAGAACAGATATGCCTGGTCCATCATTGACTGGGTGGATGTGATTGTTCTTGTTATTGACATCAGAACATTTGACAGGGATCTTGAGAACCCGCTTGTCAAGCATTTTTTAAGATGCGCAAACAGGAAACCCGTCGTTCTGGCCCTCTGCAAAAGTGATTTTGTAAAATCGGAGCATCGTGCAGCCTTCGTTACAAGAGCAAGGTATACAAATCAGTTTACAGGAATTGTACCGGTTACTCCAATGCTCGGTGAGGGAATCGCTGAGCTGATGGACGCTGTATTGCAGAATATTCCCATGAGAAACCGGTTGTTTCCCCGGAATATAAACACCCTGAATTCCAAAAGATTTCTTATATCCGAGCAGATTCGCACTCAACTGTTCAGTATTCTTCCGCTGGAGGTCGCGGGGGAAACGGCCGTGCAGGTGGAAGAAACATCTCAGAGAGACGGCAAACTTTATATCAGGGCGAACCTGATTGTCTCCCGGGCTTCCTCAAAGGGAATGCTTATAGGACGCAAGGGGCAGACCCTTGAGCAGATAAACAAACTCTCTTCAAAAGCCATCGCGGAGTTCACCGGAGAGAAATGCAGACTTGACCTCTGGGTGAAGGTGCGGGAAGCATGGACAGAAAACAAAACCGATATGCTTGAGTTCGGATATGTCTGCTGATAACCAGAGGGCCTGTCGAATTGATATTGAAGACTTTGAGGGTCCCCTGGATCTTCTTCTGTTCCTGATCAGAAGAGATGAACTTGATGTTACAACCATACATCTGGCTGATGTGGCCGATCAGTATCTGGAATACATCAGGGACGCCGAAGATCTTAACCTCGACATCGCCGGAGAGTATCTTGTTATGGCTGCGACACTTACCAGAATGAAGAGCAGGCTGCTTCTTCCGGTTGAAAGAGCTCTCATGGAAGAGACTGAAGATCCCATGGAAACTCTTATGAGACATCTGGTTCTCTACAAAGCATTTAAGGAAGTAGCTTCAGAACTTCGTGAGAGTGAATCCGTCTGGAGGGATGTATTTGCCCCGCCCGGAGAGCGTGAAAGATATGAGGAAAGCATACTGGATGCGGATTCAGGTCAGACATCACTGCTGGATCTGCTTCTCGCGCTTGAAAATTTGACAGAGAAGAACGCTCCGCCACCACGGCACACGATACACAAGCCACTTATTTCCCTGACAGAGTGTGTACAAATACTTGACAAGCTTCTTCCGGTAAACGCCACAAGGGATTTCAGCGACGCGGTAGGGGAGAACGCAGACGAAGCCGTTGTAGTTTCTTTTTATGTCGCGATTCTTGAGCTTGTCAAGCGGGGATGGCTTACTGCTGAACAAAGCTATCCTTTTGCGGATATCACCATGAAAAGAAAAGAGGAAAGGTGGGGAATGAATGCTTGATCAGCTGGCAAGACAGATAGAAGCCCTTCTTGTTGCCACCGATTCACCCGTTACACTAAGCAGAATATGCGAACTTACAGGCTGCGGTACCGAGTCCGCGGAGCAGGCTGTTCTGCGTATTGAAGCCGAGCTTTTATCAGGAGGGCACTCTATTGTGGTGGCCCGACTTGCCGGAGGATACCGGATTGTGACAGACCCGGATCTAGGCTTTATAGTCGGACAGTTATTTGAAGGAAAAAGACACAGCAGGCTTTCAAGAGCATCTCTGGAAACACTGGCAGTTATTGCCTACAGACAGCCCACTACAAGGGCTCAGATTGAGGCAGTTCGCGGAGTGAACAGCGACAGTGCCATGAGAACTCTGCTGGAGAGGGATCTAATAAAAATAGCAGGACGACAGGAGACTCCGGGAAGACCGCTTCTTTACGGGACTACTTCACGATTCCTGGAGTACTTCGGTCTCAGCGATCTTGAGCATCTGCCCAGGATGGATGAGATGGAAAATCTTTTGAAGCTTTCGGCGGAAGATATTGAGCGAATGGCTTCTGAGCTATCGGGGGAAGAAAGTGACCAGATTACCCAGGAGTAAAAAGACTGCATCAGCCGACGCTGATGGAATGAGACTCAACCGCTACATAGCGAGATCCGGAGTTGCCAGCAGGAGAAACTGTGATACAGGTATCAGGAACGGTATGGTAACCGTTAACGGACGACTCATAACAAATCCCGCAGAGAAAATATCAGAGGGGGATCTCGTTTTGTGGGATGGAGCTTCAGTAACCCTCCCGGAAATATTTGTCGCGGTGATGAATAAGCCATCAGGTTATGAGACAACAATGAATGAGAGAGCCTCAAGACCGGTTTCTCAGCTCTCGGTCGGGATGCCGCGGGGTGCCGCGCCTGTGGGTCGTCTGGACATCAGAACCGGTGGACTTCTTCTCTGGAGCAATGACGGTGAACTTGTTTACAGACTTACCCATCCAAAGTGGCGGATAGAGAGAGAATACTCTCTTATCCTTGCGAAACCTCCTGAGAGGGAAGCAATTGAAAAAATGCGAAAAGGTGTGTACATAGCTCCCCGGGAGTTCTCCAAGCCCGGATCCGTTGAGAAAACAGGGGCAAAAACTCTTAGTGTTGTTTTAACAACCGGGCGTAACAGGGAAGTCAGAAGACTGTCAAAGTTCTCCGGAATCCCTTTGATCGGACTTGAGAGAATCAGATTCGGTCCGATTCAGCTTGGGGATCTGGAACGGGGAAAGTGGCGGAAACTCAATTCAGAAGAAACAGCATCACTCTGCAAAGCAGTCAGGCTGGACAGATAGCAGGGGTCAGGAAGTATAAGCAGGACTTGACAAACGAGCCCGTTTTCGGGATATTCGCCGCATCTGAAAGAGGGGATGTGAATTTGACTGACTGAAATAATAGCTGTAGATGGCCCTGCCGCTTCCGGTAAAAGTACTACCGCGAAGAAGATAGCGGCAGAGCTTAATTTTGAGTATCTTGACACCGGCGCAATGTATCGAGCGTCGGCTTTTCTAGTTTCAGCTTCAGATATTAACCTTCAGGACGGACAGGCGGCAGCGGTATTCCTCCGTGATCATTCAATTGATGTTTCAAGCAGGGGAATTTATGTTGACGGAGAGGATGTCTCCGGAAACATAAGAACAGCTGCGGCAGGTGAAGCCGCAAGCATCATATCGGCTCATCGTCCGGTGAGAGAGTACATGGTCTCACTTCAGAGAGCCTTCGGCGAAAAGTACAACACTGTGGCAGAGGGAAGAGACATGGGAACTGTTGTTTTTCCCGATGCTGCGCTGAAAGTTTATGTGGTGGCTGATATTGCCATCAGGGCCTGGCGCAGACTGAGAGATCTGGATCACGGCGATATGGACAGCATGGTTCACTCAGTGTTCAGAAGAGATTACAGAGACAGAAACAGGTCTGAAAGTCCTTTGAGGCTCCCGCCTGGAGCTCTCTGGCTGGATGGCACCAGCATGTCTGTCAGTGAACAGGTTGATTTCGTTCTTAACCACTACAGAGGGAAGTGCGAAAAGTGAAAAGATCTCCACTGGTGGACATTATTCTCAGACCCGTAATTATTACACTTGCGGCAGTATTTTTCAGGATGAAAGTTGAGAACAGGAAAAACTTTCCACGGGGCAGTCTTATTCTCGCCGGGAATCATATCTCAAACTGGGATCCTCCTTTCATTGCCGCGGCGGTTCCCAGAGCAGTACACTTTATGGCGAAATCCAGCTTATTCAAAACCCGCCTTCTCTCATGGTTCATGCACAAACTTGGTGCGTTTCCCATTAACAGGAGATCAGCGGTGAACTCGGGTGCGCTCAACAAGGCTATTGAGCTGGTCGACCGCGGAGCGGCAGTTATTATCTTTCCCGAGGGAACAAGAAGCAGAAACGGGAAAATGCTTCCGGCAAAAGCAGGAGTTGGCTACGTTGCTCATGCTACGGGCGCGCCGGTACAGCCGTTTTTCATGGAAGGGATGGATGATCCCATAAGTACACTGCTATTTAAATCGCGATTCAAGGTTACATTTGGTCATGTTATTCTGCCGGAGGTGCTTGAAATACTGTATAAACAGGGTGGTGCTAAAAAATCAGCTGAATACATTCTGGAAAAAGTTAGAGAAATAAAAGCGAGGAAACAAATACAAGGTGAAGAAAGGAACATTGAATGAGTGAATTGAAAGAGTTTGTTGTCGGTCTTACTCCCGAAGAGATTGAGACCATTGAAGGGCATGATTACACAGCCAGCGAGAGAAGTGATTTCGAGGCGGCCTACGCGGGCACAATCGCCAACTTCACAGTCAGGGTTGGTACGATCATTTCAGGTACCATACTTAAGACAGCCAACAATGAGGTTATTGTTGATCTGGGGTACAAGAGCGAGGGAGTTATTCCCCTGCAGGAATTCCGTGATGATGACGCTCCTCAGCCAGGCGAAAAGGTTGATGTCTTTGTTGAAAGCCTTGAGGATACTGATGGCAGAGTTACAGTTTCCAAGGAGAAAGCGCATTTCCACACAGTATGGAATGACATCAAGGTAGCCTACGATGAGAATCTCATCCTCAAGGGCAAGGTTATCAAGCGTATCAAGGGCGGTCTTACCGTGAGGATCATGGGCGTTGATGCCTTCCTGCCCGGTTCTCAGGTAGCCCTTCGTCAGGTGCCCAATCTGGAGAAATTCTGCGGGGAAGAGCTGGACTTCAGAGTAATCAAGCTCAACAAGCGTCGCAGAAACATCGTGGTCAGTCGCAGACAGGTTCTCGAAGAGGCTAGAAGCGAACTGAAAGAAAACCTCATCAGGGAGCTGGAGGAGGAGCAGGTACGCAAGGGTATCGTGAAGAACATCACAGACTTCGGTGCCTTCGTGGATCTTGGCGGTATCGACGGTCTTCTTCACATCACCGATATGAGCTGGGGAAGAGTCCGTCATCCGTCTCAGCTTCTCACAATTGGTGAAGAGATCGATGTCAAAGTTCTTAAGTTTGACAAAGAGCGTGAGCGTATATCTCTGGGATTAAAGCAGTTGCAGCCATTCCCATGGGAGGGTGTCGGCGAGCGTTATTCCCAGGAAACAGTGGTTAAAGGTAAGGTCGCTTCCATTACCGACTATGGAGCATTTGTAGAAATTGAGCCGGGTGTAGAGGGTCTTATTCACATTTCCGAGATGTCCTGGACAAAGCATGTCCGTCATCCTTCAAAAATTCTTGCAGTTGGAGATGAGGTTGAGGCAGTAGTTCTCAGCGTGAATGAGGAAGAAAGAAAAATCTCCCTCGGTCTCAAGCAGACCATGGAGAACCCATGGAACTCCATTGAAGAAAGATACCCCATAGGCTCTTCCGTGGACGGCAAAGTTCGCAATCTGACCAATTTCGGCGCATTCGTGGAGATCGAGGACGGCATTGACGGTCTCATTCATATTTCTGATATGAGCTGGACTAAGAGGATAAGTCATCCTTCCGAGATCGTTCAGAAGAACCAGCCGGTAAAGGTTGTCGTTCTCAGCATCGACAGAGAAAACCACAGGATTTCCCTCGGTCTCAAGCAGACAGGCGAAAATCCCTGGGATTCAATGAGTGAGCGTTATCCCGAGACCACAGAGGTCAAGGGTAAGGTTACACAGATTCTTGACAGGGGTGTTGTTGTTGATCTCGAGGATGGGATTGAAGGCTTTGTACCCCTGAGCCAGCTTGGCTGGGATGAGCTTGAGAATCCGGCCGGTGTTCTTCGTGGAGGCGACGAGCTTCCACTGAGGGTTATTGAGGTTGTACCTTCAAGTCGCAGGATAGTGCTCAGCGTCAGAAGTTACTTCAACGGTCGTCCCATGGAGGAGTTGCAGGAATTCAGAACTTCTCTTGAAGGCCGTCCTGCAGAAGAGCTTCCCGCAGAAGAGCTTCCCGCAGAAGAAGAGATCGCTGTAAAAGAACCAGTAGCTGAAGAACCAGCAGCTGAAGAACCAGCAGCTGAAGAACCAGTAGCTGAGGAACCAGCAGCTGAGGAACCAGCAGCTGAAGAACCCGTAGCTGAGGAACCAGCAGCTGAAGAACCAGTAACTGAGGAACCAGTAACTGAGGAACCAGTAACTGAGGAACCAGTAACTGAGGAACCAGTAACTGAGGAACCAGTAACTGAGGAACCAGTAAAAGAAAAAGTTGTGGAAGAAGAACCAGAAGTTCTTGAAGAGTCCACAGAAGAGTAAATAGAATAAGGGGCGGAGGAAACTCCGCCCCCATATCATGAATTTACCGGAAAACGCGGCAGTATTCGGATACACCCTCGGGTGCAGGCTGAACTCTTATGAGACGGAAGCGCTTGTGGGAGAACTCGTAGATAAGCTTTCAGGAAACAGGGTCAACTCCCCGGCGGAAGCTGATCTCATCCTGGTGAACACCTGTGCGGTCACAGGACGCAGTCAGGCTCGATCAAGGAAAACTGTACGGGCATACACAGCAAGGTATCCTGACGCAGTTATTGTCGTAACGGGATGCGTCGCTGTTGTGTCCCCTGAAGACTACAATGGTATGGACAGAGTGACTGTTGTGCCCAATGAGAAAAAGCACTTGATTGCTTCCATGATAAGCGGAGTGCAGAAAGAATGCTCTGGTGAATATCTGTACCCTGTGTCTGCTCCGGTGACAACATCTAAAACAAGAGCATTTCTTAAGATACAGGACGGTTGCAGCAACAGATGTACTTACTGCATTGTTCCTCTCGCCAGGGGTGATTCCAGGAGTCAGCCCAGGGAGCTGGTTCTGAGTCAGGCAAAAGAGATGGCGGAGGCGGGATACTGTGAGATCTGCCTGACTGGAGTGGACATTGCCGATTACGGCAGAGGGCTTTACACAAACGGGTACGGCCTTCCGGAACTTGTAGAGGAACTTCTGGAAATTGGAGGCTTTCGTCTCAGGATTGGTTCTGTGGAGCCACAGTATCTTACGGTAAAGACACTTGAGAATCTTGTTATCCCGGGGTTGTGCAAACACTTCCATATTCCATTTCAGAGTGGATCGGACAGAATACTGAAGAAAATGGGCAGACGATACGGCAGGGCAGAGGAGGATGAACTTCTTGACGCTGTAACAACCCTTTTCCCGGGAGCATGTGTGGGCAGCGATATCATCGCCGGTTTTCCCGGCGAGTCCGAAGAGGATTATCAGCAGAGTCTGGCTCTTGCAAAAGACCGGCGTATCAACTACCTGCATGTGTTTCCCTTCTCTCCGAGGCCGGGAACTCCTGCTGCCGGGATGAAACCTCTTCACACTGAAAAGATAACAATGAGATCCCGGGAACTCAGAAGAGTATCCGCCGGATCCAGAAGAGAATTCAGGAAGAGCAATCTTTCCTCAACAAGGACAATGCTCGTGGAAAGTCGTACAATCAACGGAAGAATGATAGGGTTCACTGATAACTACATCCCGGTATTTGCTCCCGAGAAGGCACAGGAGGGAGAACTCACTGATGTGAGGCTCACGGAAGACAGCATCTGCTGGGAGCAGCGCTGATGATATGGGGATTAACGGGCTGCAGTGGTACAGGCGCGTCAACTGTGGCGGCAGTCTGGAACAGAATGGGTGCCAGTGTGTGTTCTCTGGACACAGTGGGGCACAGGTTTCTTAACAAACCCTCAGTAAAAAGGGCCCTTGAAAAAGAACTTGCGATTAAGGAATTGTCAGGAATGTCGGGAGAAGGGATCAGAGAGCAGCTCCGGGAGAGAGCATTCGCTTTCCCGGAAGTTCTTGAGGGAATCAACAGGGTTATGCATCCGAGATTGAAGAGATGGGTTGCAAATTCCGCTGAAGGGCTGAAAAACAAGAAAGGCGTATTTGTTCTTGATGCTGCTCTTATATTTGAGCTTGGGCTGGACAATTACATGAGTTACACCGTTACCGTTACCGATGAACTGGAGCGGGTTATAGACAGGCTTGCGGCACGGGATGGTATTTCCACTGATACTGTTACAGGAAGGTGGAATAATCAGATCAGCTTGAGGGAAAAGAGCATGAGATCCCATTTTGTAATTCGTAACGCCGGCACGGAAGAAATGCTGAAGAAGAATGCGGAAGAATTCTATAAAGAGGTAATAAAAAGGATGGAGGAGCCAGGTGGCACACAGAACAAGAAAGAAACTGACCAAAAAAGAAATTGAGCGGGATCCCATTGGCGAGAAGCTGGAAGCGACAGCTCTGTTTATTCAGACTCACTACAGGGAAGTATTTGGCGGACTCGCCATTCTTCTTTTAGTTCTGCTTGTTGTCCAATACATGGGCGGCAAAAGGAATGCTGCTTCCGAGCAGGCAATGGCCGGGTTTATCACAGCCAGTCAGATCTACGATCAGGCTATGACTGCTGCTGCTACAAACCAGGCACAGCAGGCGTTTCAGGCACTGGATGCGGCATACAACCTGTCCATGCAGACATGGAATGAGAATCCTCAAAATGACTGGGCGAGAAAGTCCGCGGTTCTTGCCGCGAAGATAGACATTATTCGAGGGAATTATGATGGAGCTCTCAGCACACTTTCAACCGTTCTCGCGGCGAATCCGGATAAATCCATCAGGGTTCCGGCACTGCTTCACATGGGAATCGTTCTTGAAAACCGCGGAAGTGAGCAGGATTTGGTCAATGCAATTTCGGCTTACAGGGAACTTCTTGAAATTGCTGAGGGTAACGCAGCCGTAGAAGCTGAAGCTCTTTTTGGAATCTCCAGAGCATATTTCGCACAGCAGAAATACACGGAGAGCGATGAGGCACTGAGCAGCGCGCTGGCGCTTTCATCGGACACCACAGCGTTTGAGATCTTTCAGATCACAAGGCTGGCAGAGGTTGGCAACTAAGAGGGAAGCGGGCCCGGAAGGGCCCGTTTTACCGCACCTACAATGTCCGATAATGGATATTATGTAAAGTAGAAAACATTACATAATACCCGACAGGAAGAAAAGAAGCGTTAAGCATAGAAAACACTACATAATATCCGACAGGAAGAAAAGAAGCGTTAAGCATAGAAAACACTACATAATATCCGACAGGAAGAAAAGAAGCGTTAAGCATAGAAAACACTACATAATATCCGACAGGAAGAAAGGAAATGTAAAACAGGAAGCTGTGCAATAAGTATTCTCTTGACAATACAAAACTCCTTGGGAATACTATTCTCATAAGTTTATTTCATAGAAAGAAGCACAAAATCAGGAATAGAAAAGATACTCCAAAGGCATTCACATTTCTTATTCTTGTACTCCTGGGTATTTTTGCAGTCCAGTTGTTATTTCATTTCAAAGCCGCTTCCGTACAGGATGACGCATACATGTTTGTAAGGTACGCCGACAATATCCTGGATACAGGAGTACCTTCATTCAACTCTGGTTGCGGAGCAACTTACGGACTCACTTCGCCTGCATTTCTTGGAATAGTTCTTCCCATTAGAGCCGTATTAACAGCAGAGAATCCAGTACTGACTGTGTTGTATGCCAGTACACTGTCTGCACTTGTCTTTCTTGTATTGCTGATTCTAATGATAAATAGTTGCACAGATGAGGTAAGTGCATCAATAAGGCGTTTCATTATCGTTGTAACAGCATTCTCAATTCTGTATGACGCTGAAAATATATCAGTGCATTTCATGAGCGGTATGGACACAATGCTGGCCCTCGCATTTCTAACCGCATTTATTCTATTGACTATCCGGTCCCGGAAAACTCTTACAGTATTCAGCGCGATAATCACAGGACTGCTTGGCGGGCTGGCTTTCTCATTCAGGCCTGATCTGCTGATATTCTCTTTTGCTGTTCCTATGGTAATTCTTGTCTGTTCTTCCGGGAATAAAGCCGGAATACATGCCGGTGTTATTCTCACAGTTACGGCACTGGTAGTTATTCTGCAGATTCTCTTCTTCTGGAAATACTTGAACTCACCTCTGCCCCTCCCCTTCTACGCAAAGTCGATAGGCTATTATGGAGTATATCTTCAGGAAATGTACAAACTGTTTCCGATCAAGCGGTTGATTAAATTTATCTTTTCCTTCCCCTTCCTGTTTTCAGCTATGGGAATTGCTTTGTTCATTGATATAAAAGGATTGTGGCGAAGGATATCCGACATCGGGAAAGGATTATTCTTTGCCACCCTGCTCTTCATCGGATACCATCTGTTCTTTGTGACGCCGATAATGGATTATTTCCAGCGCTTTTACTACCCGGCTCTTCCAGCGATTCTATTTCTTTCCATACAATGCATGAAATTCATATGCGAGAGAACATCCTTTGTGGAGATTGTACGTGAGAAACCATTGGGGAAAATCAATTCAAAGACAGTCAAGGCTCTTTTTGTTCTATTCCCTGTGTTCGCTTTCGGTCCCGCGGCTGCAGAAGAAGCATATGATCTCTTTTTTTCCTGTAAAGATGAATACACCGGATTTGATGTTACAGAAGAATACAGAGCAAGGTGGACAGGTTACTGGTTCAGACTGGATGAATTCTCAGAGTTACCGGACAATCTGGTTATTGCCGCTACGGAAGTTGGCCACCCCCTGGCAATGAATCCCTTTAAAACAGTTATAGATATGACCGGGCTGAATGAAACAAAGATCGCGCATTCCGGATTTTCAGCAGATAGCTTTTTCCACTACTATCAACCGGATCTGATCTTCATGCCGCATCCTGACTATCAGGATATGATACAGAGCATCAATGAAAACAGTTCTTTTATCAATCACTACGAAGTATATTCCGGTGTCGATTTGTCAACGACACTTGCCCTGGCTATTAGAAAAGACAGCGAATACTATCAGCAGATGAGGCAGATAGTGTCAGAAAATATTCAGAGTTCTCAATGATCTGAATTAAAGAAAAGCTGCTCTTTTCAGTTCACGGGTGTATATTTGCAACTTACTATAATAGACTGAGAAAGGACTTTTCATGCGCAAAGCGTTAATCATGGCAGTACCGGCCATTCTCCTTATATTGACTGCCTGTACGAAAGATCCCCTTTCACCCTCGGTAGCAGTCGAATACAAAGTCACAGGAACAGCGGAGACAGTTGATATTGATTACATCGACGAGAATGGAAAACTTGCGATTATCAATGATGTAAAGTTACCGTGGTCACTTACATTCACTGCTGACAGAGGTGATGCTGTTTTTCTTTCGGCACAGAGAACCGGCGATACCGGGACAGTTACTGTAACTATTCACAGTGACGGCGATGTGCTGGCGGAAGATACAAGTACAGGGTCCGCAGCCGCCGAAGCAGAAGGTACACTCTAACTTACACTTCTTTTTACTCTCATTATCAGGTGGTACCCATAACTACTGCTACTGCATGATCCGATCCATCTTTGTCAAGAGGAATCAAACCGGATTTCAGCTGGACTCCGTCCAGAGTTACTGATGCCACCCCGGTGGAAACATCGTCCGGGTTGCTGACAGTAATCCGGAAAGTGGCGTCTCCCCTTTTGATTACTGCGCTGAATCCAGCCCAGCCGGCGGGGATACAGGGATTTATCATAAGATTGCTCCCTGATGTTGTTAGTCCAAGTATTGCCTCAATCCCCAGACGGTAGAGCCATCCGGAGGATCCGGTGTACCATGTCCAGCCACCCTGTCCCCTGTGCTCTGCCGCGCTGTAAACATCAGCGGCGGCAACATACGGTTCCACACGATAGATGTCACGCTTTCCCGGAGAATCACTGTGATATACGGGATTCAGTAATCTGAAAAGTGATTCCGCGATATCTCCCCTGCCCTGTTTTGCGAAAGCCCAGGCAACCCAGGCCGCAGCATGGGTGTACTGCCCGCCGTTTTCTCTGATTCCCGGAGGATATCCCATTATGTAGCCGGGATCATGATCTGACTTATCGAAAGGCGGGGCAAGCAGAAGCAGGAGATTGCTGTCGGAATCAAGAAGGTGTTTTAAAACAGAGTTCATAGCAATCTCTGTTCTTTCCCTTTCTCCCGCTCCGGAAAGAACAGCCCATGACTGGGCGATTGAATCAATTCTACACTCGTCATTTGCGGAAGAACCAAGCGGGGTTCCATCATCATAAAAACCTCTCAGGTACCACTCACCATCCCAGGTGTTCCCATTAAGGGTATGTTTAAGTGACTCCGCATGACTGGTATAAATATCGAAGTTATGTAAGTCTGATAACAATAAGCACATACGAGAATACCTGATCAGGGTATCATAAAGAAACCAGCCCAACCAGACACTTTCGCCCCGCCCCTTTATTCCTACTCTGTTCATACCGTCATTCCAGTCATGCGAGCCCATCAGCGGAAGGCCGTGGGGCCCGCTGGTGCTGCCCTTTGCCAGAGCGCGAAGGCAGTGCTCATGCAGCGCGGCCTTTTTGTCGGAGGGTACATATTCAGCATATCTTTCCACTTCATCATCTTCAAGGGGGTTTCCTTCAAGGAAAGGTATTACCTCAGACAGAATGGATTTGTCTCCGGTCTTCTCAACATAGAGGGAGGTTGCGTAGGGAAGCCAGAGAAGATCGTCTGAGCATCTTGTTCTCACACCCGTATATCCCGGGGGGTGCCACCAGTGAAGTACATCTCCCTCCGGGAATTGCATGGAAGCTGATTTGAGTATGTGCTCTCTGAGAATTTCCGGAGCAGCATTGCAGAGAGCCATACAGTCTTGAAGCTGATCACGGAAACCGAAGGCTCCGCTGGATTGATACAGAGCTGACCGTCCCCATATTCTGCAGGACAGTGTCTGATAGAGCAGCCACCGATTCAGCATAATGTTCATTCCGGCGTCAGGTGTATCAACTGTGATGCTCTCCAGCAGATCATCCCATGCTTCAGGAACGCGGTTCAGAACAGAACCGTCCTGCATTCCAACCATGTTATCGCCGATGAGAGTGAGAGCCTCTTCCCTGCTCTCCCCCTGCCCGAGCAGGAAAGTTACCTCTTTATTTTCTCCCGGACCTATCCAGATGATCACCTGCATGGCCATGCACGGATCAAGCCCTGTCCGAATGGTTCCTGAAAGACCTGTGCGATGCAGGCAGGCCGGATTCTCATAACTTCCTGATCGTCCGAGGAATTCTGTTCTGTCAGTGGTCAATCCGTTCGGTGTTCTGCTTGAAGCAAGAAAGAACACACCGGCAGGCGGTTTTCTGCCGGATGTGTTGCATGCCAGTATGGCGTTGGCCTGAGCGCTGAATTCAGAAACTATAAACTGTTGTGTCTGCGCTCTCCGCGCACCCAGAACCGGCTCAATGTAAAAGGTGATACTGATTCTTCTGTTGTGTTTTCCCGAATTCTGAAGAAATACATTGACTGCTTTCAGCGGATATTCAGGTGAAGCATATGCGATCATTTTCTGAATCAGGCCGTGACTGTTGTGCTCCCATGATGTGTAGCCTGCTCCGTGTCTTATCAGGTAGGCTTCCTTTTCCCTCACAGGCAAGGGAGACGGAGACCAGAAATCACCAGTTTCCTCATCTCTGAGGTAGACAGCTTCTCCAGGGGTGTCAGCGACAGGATCGTTGTTCCAGGGACTCAGGCGGTTTTCGCCGCTGTTGACTGCCCAGCTGCATCCCAGCCCGGATTCCGAAGCAATGAATCCCAGAGAGGGATTTGATATCACATTTATCCAGGGAGAAGGAGTCCACTCATTCCCCTGCAGGTATATGATGTACTCCCTGCCATCGCACGAGAAACCGCCGGAACCGTTAAAGAAAACAAGTTCATCGGGTTTCTTCAGGATTGGTGCCTGTTCATCGGCCTTTACCTGCACCGGAACAAACTCCGGCAGTCTTACCGGTCTTCGGGCAAGATTCTGCGTCTGCATTCCAAGATCTGACCCGCAGTTGAGGAAAACATGAGCCCGTGTTTTCAGAAGAATCAGTTCACTCTCACTGATCTGACCAGTCCGGATAAGGAATACCCCGCCCGCGCTGTTCTGGAATTTGTCCGCCCCGGTTCTGCTCAGAAGTCTGTTCAGCTTTCCCTGGAGTTCCAGTTCGTATCCTGATTCCTCTCCGTTGAGAATCACAAGATCTGTAAGCAGACCTCTCTTCTTCCAGAAAGAGTGAACCCGGAGCAGCTCAATAAGCAGATCCGTGCTCTCATCCGGTTCAATCGAAAGCAGAAGAATGGGATTATCACCGGAGATACCGAAACGCCACAGTTCCCTCTGCCCCAGTGTATTTGCTTCCAGTATTTCCGGAAGAGCTCTCAGTGGTGCTGAGGGATAAAACAGAGAGGAAAGAACCGGTTGTGTTTTTTCAAGATCAAGACAGGTTACTCTACCGGCTGCAAGCTCTCTCCTGCTGAAAACATCAGCTCTGGTAAACGAGGATTCAATTAAATCCGGATCACTGTATCTTTCTGCCAGATGCTCAATAGCCGCCCTGTCACCGGCACAGAAAGTTATGAAATGCAACACACTGCTGCCCTCGGGAGGAAGCTCCAGTTCTGTCCCCATGCACATGACAGGATCAAGAGTCTCTCCCGTGGTGCGGGAAAGCCCGGGAACTGTTCCGGAAAGAGCCGCCGGGCAGTCCGCTGAAGTTCCCCTGCCAAGAAACTTCATTCTGTCAGTTTCATAGCTCAATGATATCTTCGATGATCCGGAAATCATCTGTCCCAGAAAGACATCCCTTTCATCCGTTTTCCGCTTCCTTCTGTGAAACAGCAGCACCCCTGCCTTTTTAATAAACTCACTTGTTGTGAAGAGTTTATTGAAGGCCGGATGCCCGATGTCATCCTTTCGGAGAGCAAGTACAATCTCGGAGTAGCTGCATATAAAGAGCTTTCTCTGTCTGGAACTGTTGTTGACTATCTCTATGCGCCGAATTCCCGCGTCCTCTTCCGGATCAACGATAATCTCCATGCGTGTGGATATCTCGTGATTTCTGCTTGCAAACTCAACCTTGTGGGGAAGGAAATGTATTCGATTATCCGGCGAATCAGCTCCTGCCGGTCTCAGGGTAACTGACCACAGGTTGCCTGAATCCATATCCTTCAGATAGATCCAGGTTCCCCGGTTATCCAGAGTCGTGTCCGCCTGCCACCGGGTCAGATCCAGTCCCTTCCAGTTACTGAATCCACCTCCGGAATCAGTAATCAGCTCACCGAAACTGCCGTTTGAAAGGTAGTGTACCCGGGGTACCGGGAATTCTCCCGAAACTGACCACGGAAGCAGATCGGCCTTCTGTTTGCTTTCAGTATGCTGGATTCCCGGTTCAGGGCGGGAGTACACAATGGGAGCATTTACCGGTATCTGCTCCTGAAGCAGCAGTTTTACCACCTTCATCGCGGGCTCGGTGAAAAATCGATCCACCATGATATCTCTGCAGAGGAAATTTGTAATTGAGAGCAGTATCATCGCTTGATGGTGTGCCATATAAGAGCGCACGATCATGAATTCTCTGCCTGCCGGAAGTCTTTGCGGAGTGAAGTCTGCAGCCTCGAAGAAACCGTATCTGCCCATCATTCCCATGGCAGTCATCTTATCGATATTCCTGATGACAGCCGCGGGTTCAATGGAAATCGCAAGCAATGAAGCATAGGGTGTTACTACAGAATCATCCCCAAGCCCCCTCTTGTACCCCAGACCGGGCACACCGAATGCTTTGTACTGATAGTGATTATCCGGATCAAACCTGTAGTAGCCTGATTCCGATACTCCCCAGGGGCGGCCTGATTTTTCGCCGTAGTTGATCTGGTGCCTCACAACAGTGCGGCAGCTCTGGCCGAGAAGAGTACCGGTCCTGTTTCCTGTTACAAGCAGAGGCATAAGGTATTCAAACATGGTTCCGCTCCAGGAGAGAAGTCCCATGGTTCCTGATGCTGCCGTGAGCGGTCTGGACATGTGAATCCAGTGATCTCCGGGGACATCTCCCCGGGCAATGGCTATCAAACTTGCCAGCCGGGCTTCAGAGGCAAGAAGGTCGTAGTAGTTCCGATCCAGATGTTCCGACTCCATATTAAAGCCAATATGGAATACCTTTCGCTTCCTGCTGTAGAGAAAACCGAATCTCATCCTCCGAAGCTCTGATCTGATCTGTGATTCCAGCCTTTTCAGGGTTTCCTGTGTCTCAGTTGAGGTGCGTGTGCTCTCTTTAAGCAGCCTGCGAAGTTCATCGCACCACTTTACAGCCGCGACGGTTTTTTCAGACGGAGCAATATCCCCAATTGCAGTACAGAGAGCGGTCAGATGCTGCTCTGCTCTTGCCGCAGAAGCTTTCATTTCTTCCGGGGTCGGACATGACGGAAGCGATTGAAGAAGCATCTGCCAGGCAGACGCGACTGCCTTTGATGAGTTATCCGATGAAAGAATTTCCGGAGGTTTGGAAATATGAAACTTCCAGGGATAGAAATCCTCTATTTCTCTGAGCATTCCGGCCAGGTGAATGCGCATCCTTCCTGACCAGGTTCTAAGGTCACCAATTGCATTCGCTGAACTGCTTTCCATGCTTCTGTTCACAACTTCAAGGAGAAGCGCATCTGTGGCTGAGAGTTCTGTGTTATACAGATCAACCAGAAGATTCAGACAGGCGTCACTATCGTCCATGTTTAGCAGAGTTTGCTCTTTAACAGTCTTCAGATTTGCATCCAGCTCTGCTGTATCAGTTTTCATTGCCTCTGTTATATCCAGCAGGACATCAACTGTATCCACAAAGCCCTGCCACCTCTTCCGGCTGATTTGAGCGCAATCACCCAGCTCCCGACACCCGCAGGCAAGAGCGATAAGACAGCCGGACAGGTTGCCGCTGTCCACAGTGGATACATATCCGGGCGGCAGAGGTTTCAGAGTGCGGGTATCGTACCAGTTGAGCAGATGTCCGCGATGTCTTTCCAGTAGACTCATTCCCGAGAGGGTATCTGAAATTCGAAGCACGAACTCCTGCAATCCAATGTATCCCATGTCCCTCGCGGAAAGAACCGTCAGAAGATAGAGCCCTATGTTGGTTGGGGAAGTTCTGTGAGCTGCTCTGGCAAGCGGGTCTTCCTGATAGTGATCCGGAGGCAGCCAGTGGTCTTCCGGGCCAACAAAAGTATCGAAGAAGCTCCATGTTCTTACGGCCGTCTTCCGCAGTTTTGTGATCTCATCTTTCCGGAGCTCCGGTTTTTCCCGAATGGGAGTGCGGCTGATTGCGTGTTCAACTTCCGGAGATACCAGCCACAGAAGAAGAAAGGGTATGGCCGGATAAATCCCGTTTGAATCGGAAAGCAGAAGCAGAATCACAAAAAGAGGAACGATAATAAGAACGGCGTGCATTTGTCCCCAGGCCAGGCTTCGTTTTGTGTCACCGCCGAACATTCTTGAGGTGTTTGCCGCTGAGGTCCACTCCAGAAGGTTTTTCCCGGTGATTGTCAGCCTGAACAGAGTAACAGCGACAGCATGCAGTTTCATGAATGTTTCGTACGGAAGGAAGACCAGTCCGAAGAAAGCTCTGAGCCAGTGCTGCCCGTGAGATCTCCCTGACCGGCGACGGGGTTTTCGAATGGATTCCATCAAGGGACACCGGAATAGTATCACCAGGGAGATAACGGTCCACATAACGGGAGACCCCGGCAGGCAGAGCCATCCGGAAACGAGAAGAATCAGCAGTGCAGGGTCAGAAAGACTCCTCCTCATGTTGTCCAGAATCTTCCATTTATCCAGACCGGAGAAACTGTTCTTCAGTTTTCCTCCGGAGGCATCGGGAACCATTCGCCGGAGCCACGGCAGGAGCTGCCAGTCTCCCCTTACCCACCTGTGCAGACGATAGATCCACGCAATGTAGTTTGACGGGAAGTCCTCGTACAGCACTATGTCACTTACCAGCCCAGCCCTGCCCTGCATGCCTTCAAACAGATCGTGACTGAGAAGCGAATTCGCTGGTACTTTCCCTTTCAGGCAGTTGTCAAATGCAACAGGATCATAAATCCCTTTTCCCACATAGCTGCCTTTACCAAAAAGATCCTGGTAGACATCAGATACAGCATTTGAGTAGAGATCCACGCTGAAGTCTCCCGGGAAGACCTTTGAGAAAACAGAACGCTTCCCCCCCCCTGATGCCGGAAGTACTCTGGGTTGAAGAACAGAGTAGCCGCAGTTCCTGCCGAATTGATTAAGCGGATGAGCCATTGTGGCTGCCAGTTTTGCGGCAGACCCTGAAGGCAATGCTGTATCGCTATCCAGCGTAATAACATAACGGATATTCTGCGGAATCTTCCCCGTTATGTATGAAGTTTCTCCTCCCTTTAGAAGCAATCTGTTGAATTCCATCAGTTTGCCCCTTTTTCTTTCCCATCCCATCCAGCAGTTTTCAGCCCCGTTCCAGAGCCTTTTTCTGTGGAAAATGTGAAAAATATTCCCCGACCTGCGTTTGTACTTTGTGTTTAAATATTTTATCTCCTGCAGAGCGTCGTTGAGAAGGCTGCTGTCTTCAGGCATATCCTCAAAGGGTGCGTCTTTGTAGTCGGAAAGCAGGGCGAATACAAGATTTTTATCGGGATTTCCCAGGTAATGCTGTTCCAGCTGTTTTACAAGAATCCTCATCTCTTCTGTATTTCCGAGCAGTGTGGGAATCACCACAACAGTCCTGCACTCAACGGGAATTCCGCTGCTGAAATCCATTCTGGGTAATCGATCCGGAGATGTTGAGTGCAGAATGAGTTCATTGACAATATCTACACCCGCCGCCGACGCGGGAATAATGGAAAGGAGGATTACAGTAAGCACTCCCAGGGTGTCTGCTCCGCTGCCGGATGCATAGACGGCAAGCAGCCACAGCACAAGAATTGTGAGTACAGAAATCCCCCCGAGATAAAAAGTGAGTTTCCAGCGAAAAGATGTGAGAAAATTTCTGCGGGTACAGCCCACAGCGGATTTTAAAAGCGCGCGGCCTTCCGGGGTGTTGAAGAAGAATCCCACATGCGAGGAGCGCTGGTCACCGGAGACAAGTCCTGCAAGTTCAACACACTTTGAAGCAATTTCAGTTTCAGAAATTCCAGCACATCTGGAAGTATCCTCAACAGTATTTCTGTAGCTGTCGCGGGTGGCGAAGTCCATCCTGGAGTAAATCCCAGCAGGATCCTGCCTCAGAATTTTCTCAACAAGGCTGACTTTCTCAAAAAATTCCTTCCAGTTCACCTCATCAAACAGGCGGAGATTCAGAATACAGAGTGATATATCTTCATCCGAATTTTCGCCTTTAAGAATGAGTTCCAGAGTTTCTGTAAGATTGAGGAGGATACAAAGTCGAAGCATGGATGGAATTGCCCACACCTCCCCTGTTGTCAGTGGGGTGCCCTTTTGATACTTTCTCAGAAAGCGAATCACTTTGGAGATTTCCAGCTGTTCACTCTGATGTTCAGTGATTTCAGAGCAGACAGAGAAAATCCTTGTTGGGTCACGGGAAGAGGAGGTTGTAAGAACAGGCAGTTGCCTGTAGTACTTGAAAGGAAGATCTTCTTTGACCTGCCGGATAGCCCGCTGGACGATATAGTAGTTATCCTGAAACCATTCTGAGGCACTGGTGCTTATCTCTTTATCGTTTCTGAAGTACTGGTACGCTGATCTGGCTGTTTCTCCGGATCTGCGGAGAATGGAAGGAAGTTTGTAAGAATATCTTCGGCGCGGGGATCGTACGCCGATTAACGCTGAAAACATTCCCCTCCCTTCCGCCTTCTTTCATAGGGAGAGGGTTAGTGACCGGCGTTCTCTCCCGCAGCCTTTTCGGCTCTTGTTCTCGCCGCTCTTCTGAAGGGTATATCCTGCATCACCAGCAGAGGAGTAGAACCGGAGGCGATGAAGCTTACTGCAACACTGCCGTATGGCCAGTTTGTATCACCCTCGTATCCGTGCGCACTGAGGATGACCAGTTCAATCTCCTCGTTTTTTACCAGATTCTCAAGGGTTGCAGCCACATTTCTGCCCACCGTCAGTCTTGTGGCAGGCACCACATTCTCCGACGCAAGTTGAGCGGTCAACTGCCTCAGGTAATCTTCCGCTACCGCCTGGTTCCTCTCTATCAACTGTTCTGACAGTTTAATGTCCTCTGACGAAGGAGGCAGCCTTCTTGGCATTTCCGGAGCTCTCAGAACATGGGCGAGAAGCAGTTCGGCATTCTGCGCGCCGGCAAGCATTACGCCCATTGATACCGCAGTCTCGGCACGGCTTGAACAATCAAGAGCAACCATGATTCTGTTGTAACCGGTCACATTGTCCGCTCCGTAAGCCCGGACAATCAGCATTGAGGTGTAGGAACGCAGTATTATCTTCTGGACAACGCTGCTGATGTTCCAGCCACTCAGTCCGCTCCTGCCGTGGCTGGAAAGAATCATAAAGTCTACATCGTTACCGTGAGCATATTCTATGACGCTTTCTGCGGCAGATCCCTCCACAAGAACACAATTTACCTCAGAAAGAGTTTCTCTAAGCTTTTCAGCGATTCTGTCAAGGTAGAGTCTGGCCTCTGCCCGCAGCATATGCCAGTCCAGCGGGCTGACCGGATAAAGACCGGCAGTCTGGTGCGGGCGTTCAAGGGAATGGAAAAGAGTGACCCTGGCTCCCATGGCATCAGACATAATATTTACATGGGGCAGCACACACTCGGCAAGATCGGAGCCGTCAAGAGGAACCAGAATATGACTGAACATTTCGTCTCCCCTCACATAACCCATGTAAGATTACTAACAGAAGTGTGTCGAGATAGCAAGACCCCGGCCAAGTCGAGAATGTGGTTATATAGGCTGATAACTATAAGATAGAGCAGTGCTCCCTGGTTACACAGGAAACACTCCAGTACCCGCCTGAATAAACTTTGTATTGAATGTTTTCAGCGAAGTGATTCAGATGTTCAAATAGCTGTTCTTTATCCGGTACATTTTTAATAATGGAGAATTCCTCTCCACAGGCTCTTCTCTGTGCTATCCTGTTTCCACACAGATCGGTGCAATGTGTTTGCGAATCGCTGTCTTCAAGCTGATCGATAAAGACAACAGGTGCGCCAGGCGCAAGTTTCCGGTGGAGAAGGGTGAGAAATTCTCTGATGCGTTGTCTGGGTATATGACACCAGAACAGCACTGCGAAGGCACCGGTAAAGCCTTCAGGAACATTCTGTAAATCGTAAGCGTCAGAAACAGAAAAAGAAACATTGGGTAAATGGAACAACCTTGTCTTTGCCTCTGCAATCATTGACGGATTGACATCAGTGCCCAGCACGGAATTTGCGCTGTTCGCTGCAATTCCTGTCCAGAATCCGGTTCCGCACGCAATCTCAAGTACATCAAGCCCTCTGAATGTGCTCTGAAGCAGTTCTGCCTCAGGTTTGATGAGTATGTCCGACTCAGAATCTTTCGAGTAGTATTTATGATGATACTCAGTTGCCTGGAGTTTGTAATATTCGGCAACGGCTTTTTCCCTGCTCCCGGACGAGAACATCAGTTGCTCTTTAGTACTGGCATAGCAGCAACAAAATCCGCAGGAGCAAAAACGGGAAGAGTGGACTGTTTAAAATCAACAGTATTTCTCGTTACTATGCTTTCAATACCAGCATGACAGGCAGCTTCGTGAAGAACTGCATCCTCAAAAACCCTGAAATTCAGCAACAATCCCGGAAAGAGATTTCCCGGTTCGCGATGAATACTCTTTCGCATACTCAATGAGAAACTCGTCCATTCATAAAGTTAACCTGGTATTCATGGTTTCCTCCAGGAGAGACGTACTAAACTAATATCATAGTACGCCATGGCTCATCAAGAGTCAATACCGGACTTAACTTTTTCGTCTGGCGATTCCAAGGATAAGACCAAGCACCAGAGACCATGCGGCAGCCAGACCGATCTGGGCATCGTGACTGGCAATGCTGAAGGTAAGTGTGTGAGCGGGAATCCAGAACCAGACAAGACTTTTGATTGCGATGTCCATTCCCCTGTATCCCTTTGTACCAAGCAGAAGATTGTCTTCCCAGCGGTGGAAGAACATCATCTGAGGTCCGAAAAGAAGGTTGGTGAATAGACTCATGCAGAAGGCGGACAGAAGAACATTTGCAGTCGGCCAGTGGAATTTTGTGAAGATTGCGGCGGTGAAGCCGTGCATGCCGATGAAACCGACCTTGATAACGAGCCCCAGGATTCCCCATCCCAGCATTTTCTTTGAGAATTGAAATGGTGTGTATTCAATCTTTTTCCTTGTTACTGCTGACGCTATCCAGTCTCCCGCCATTCCCAGGATGGCAAATTGAACAAACGCGGCCTGGAAGGGGTAGCATTCTACAGTTTTCAAATACCATTCAAAGATGTTGCCCATAGTTTATTCCTTTTCATCGTTTGATTTAAGGTCTTTGCGAAGCTTATACAGAAGCTCATCCGCGGTTGTTTTCAGCTTTTCGAAAGCGGGTCCCGTTATTTCCCTGTCTGACAGTGACTGTTCCAGATCTCTCCAGAATCGCAGGATCCGTCTGGCAAGGAAGCTGTCTGTGTTGCACTGATCAAGAAATTCATCAAGTTCTTCGTAGCCCAGATATTCTTTTCTGCCGGTGAGCATTTTCGATAACTCACCTTCCAGTCCGGAAAGAAGTTCATCAATATCGCCGGCACTTGTCACAGAAGCAAGTCTCTTGTCTCTTCGTCTTGCAGCTACTCCAAATACTACAGTCAGGGCAAGAACGCCAAGTATGCCCGTGAATACCCAGAGTAGCGGGGAGCCGCCACTCTCTACCGGATCCAGTTCAATTGCTTTGTCGGGCCATGGAATAACTGTCACATATAATGAGCATGGTGCAACAAGGGCCGTATTGTAAGTGCTGGTTCTTCGGTTCAGCCAGACAACGGAATCCGGTCCCAGGACGCAATGTCCTGTCTCTTCCGGTTCGATAATGAAGTTCCACCATTTCTTGTTGTTCGAGGAGCCGTTGTCCGTCGGTATGAGGTTTGCGTTTCCTTGAAGGGTGAGAACCGGAGGTTCATTCATGTAGATGCAGCCGGGACCAAGGCAGGTAATCCTGACTGCAAGCTCTCCCCCCTGCCCTGGAGGCGCGGGGAGCTGTTCAACTCGTACGGCAACACTGTCAAGAAGAGTCTCATCCCAGCAGTCAGGCGGATTATCCGGGAAGGGATAAACAGGAAGTACTATTGGTGCGCTTTCTTCTGTCCACTGGGGTATTTTTCCCCAGCGGTCGTAGCCGGTTCCGGTTATGTCTGCCAGGAATGTCGGCGCAAGAAGACTGCCGGCAGCGGCAGGAGCCATCTCAACTACAGCGAGAAGACTGCGTTTGGTGCTATTGTGCTTGGAATCCGCGATTTCCCAGTTGCTGTCAGGAATGGTCTTCACATGAGAAATAACGCCCAGCTCGGGTGCGCTCCACCAGTAAGTCACATTCTCGACATTAACGCGGCTGTATACATAATAGTCTATGAACAGCCTGGTTCCCGGATAAATGCGTCCTTCGGGATCATGCAGAATACCTGCCAGCCAGACATCTTCTGCTGGTTCAGATACATCCTCTGCAGTGCTTCCCAGGGAGCCGTTTGTTCCGGCGGATCCGTTCACGGTGACAGTTATCTGATCCAGTGTATAGGAACCGATGGAATGCAGTGTGAGATCAATCGGACCTATTGTATAATCACCTTCGCTTTCCGCGTAGAAGATCATATCAAGCACAACAACCTGTGTAAGCTGTCTGCCGGTGGGTGTTGTAACTGTTGAAATACTCGTTGAAGTAGAGCTGCCCCGCAGGGTAAGGGCCGATGATGAAGGAACGCGACCGGCGGAAATTCCGGAGCACCCCGGTTCGGAACAGGTTATGCGAAAAGAAAAAGTTTCGCCTGCTTCCACTGATTGCGGGCATTCCCAGTCAAATGGCTGAGATCCAAAGAGAAGAAGAATGAGTATTCCTACCAATTTGGAACTCCAATAGCTCCACTCGCACTGCCGTCGGTTGACTCAGCCTCTGCTTCTTCAACCATATCAAGGATCATCTGCGCCACTTCAGGGGTCATCTCGGATTCCGCCGGAGGCGGAGGCTGGTTTTCTTCCTGATCCTCGTTGTCCTCAGGCTCTTCCTGATCCTCGTTGTCCTCAGGCTCTTCCTGATCCTCGTTGTCCTCAGGCTCTTCCTGATCCTCGTTGTCCTCGGGTTCTTCCTGATCCTCGTTGTCCTCGGGTTCTTCCTGATCCTCGTTGTCTTCAGGCTCTTCCTGATCTTCAGGGGGCGGAGGTTCGTTCTGCATCAGCCATTTGAGCGCGACTTCGTAGTTCTGGCGTACGCGTTCAGAGGATTCTCCAGAGGATAACCCGGGAAGGAGCATTTCAAGCACACTCTGTACTCCCGCATAATCACCGTTGGCCATAGCGTTGCCCAGCCGGGCGGAGGATTTTGCTTCAAGCAGGGTGTCTCCCCTGAATACATCTTCAGGAAAAATGGAGAAAAGACTGTCTGCCGTGAGAAGATCGTCCATTGCAAAGCTCGAGACTGCATGGTTGTAGACGGCTCTGGGGTTATCAGGCATTCTTTTGAAAATCTCATTGAAGATTACAGTGGATTCTTCGTATCTGTCTTCCTCGACAAGCCCGGCTGCTTCAAGATAGAGGTCAAGGAGAGGTGTGCGATCCGGCGAGGAGACAGTGGTCATAATGAGCAGCGCTATTACCGTCATGACTGCTTCCTCTCAAGGGTGATGGCAGTCAATATGAGAAGAAGGGCGGCTCCAAGGAAATACTGGAATCTTCTCGCTCCGGAAGCTCCGGCTATGTTCGCGTCCGCCCGGGCGGAACTGCGGCGCAGAAGTTCGTTCACTGGTTCGGAGAGGTCTCCGGCTTCAGAAATTCTGGTGTAAAATCCCCCGGTTCTTTCAGCAAGTTCCTGCAGCCATTCCTCCTCAATAACCGTTTTTACTGTGTCTCCCTGCCAGACAAGAGGGCCGTTGTCGCCTGGAACCGTCACAGGAGTGTCACCGCCCGCTCCGACAGTGATAAGTGCCATTCTGTGCCGGCGAGCTTCATCAACAGCATCGTTCAGTGTGTAATCGTGAAATCCTCCATCGGAAAAAATTATTCCCACCTGCCCCTCCATGTCCATATCAGGCAGAGCTGTAGCCATAACATCAACAAGGTTGCTCAGTGCAGTTCCCTGTGGAAGTGAAACAGCATCTGAGGGGCTTGAGGGGATTCTGTCAAGAATGAAGTCGTTGTCAAGTGTAATAGGAACTGCAAGCCTGGCGTGACCGCTGAAGAGGACAAGACTGAATCTGGTACCCGGCATTGACCTGATAAGCCGTCTTATTTCCATAGCGGATCTGCCCAGGCGGGTAGGAGCCTCGTCATCGCTCCACATGGATCTGGATACATCAAGTGCAATCACCACATTTTCGCCCCCGCTGGGAATATAGGCCGGGGAAGTGCCCCATACGGGACCGGCGGCAGAGAAGGCAAGAAGCACGACAGCAATGGAAATCAGCAGACGGGATATCTTATGCTGAGCCGGCGGCGTAATGCCCATTTTTTTCCAGAGTACGGGCCTGACAAATCTCCGAAGACGCTTTTCGTCATCTCTGAGCCATCGGAGTCTGAGCCACCAGTACAAGGGGCTTGCAAGAGCAAGAATAATCATCCATGGTCTCTGGAATTCCATTACTGCCCCCCTCCTGTTATGCGGAATGTTTTCCATCTGGAAAACTCACCGACCGCAAGCAGAAGAAGTCCCCAGATCAGCCAGCCAAGGTAGTGATCCCTGTAAATGAAAAGCCCGTGCTCCGGAAGAGTTGATGCTTCCAGAGAGTCTATGGAAGCATATACACTTTCAAGGTCATCTTTGTTGTAAACATTGAAAAGTCTGCCGTTGTTAAGCTCTGCTATGGAGGAAAGGGTTTCCCGATCAACCTCGTACCCGCTGTTTTCCATGCCGATGGCTACAGTATAAACTGCGATACTGTCCCCGTGCAGAATGCTGACTGCTTCCGCGACAGTTATGGGATCCACAACACCGGCGGTTTCCACTCCGTCAGAGAGAAGGACAATCACACGCCTGTCTGTGCTGGAAGAACCAAGTCCGCGGGCAGCAGTGGCAAGCCCGGATCCGATAGCGGTACCGTCGGTTAAAAAACCCAGTTCAGCACTGGTTATGAATCTGGTCAGTGTAGAGTGGTCAAATGTGGGAGGGCATATCGTGATTGGCTCTGCCGCATAGAGAACAAGCCCTATTCTGTCGTTGGGCCGGTCTTCAATAAATTCAAGAGCTGCGTCTTTTGCTGCTTCAAGTCTGTTGGGGTTGTAGTCTTCAGCCAGCATGCTTGTGGAAACATCCAGAGCTATAACAATGTCAACTCCCTCTCCCGCGTCGGGAAGTCTCTCAAACCCGCTTTGAGGTCTTGCCAGCGCTATGATCAGAAAAAGGAGACCGATCCACGGGATGAATACTGTAAAAAACCCTCCCGAGGTTACAGTTGGTGTGCCTGTGAAAGGACCTGTGAATACTGCCCCCCTTTTCCCGGAGGAAGTATTTTTCCTGATAATTAATGCAACAAAGGCTATCGCAGGATAGAGAAAGAGAATTGGCCAGAGGGCGAATCTTATCATCCGGACCACTCTCCTCTCAACTTTGCCAGTCTTCGGATAAAGCCTTCTGCCCGTTCCCGGGAACTGCCCCAGTCAGCGTATCGCTGAAGAGTTGTTTCCCTGATGACCGGTGATGCCTGCTCAAGAAACTTGCGTCCCTTTGCGGTTGATGAAAGAGTCCCTGCAATCTGATTAAGTGTGAGCGCTCTGTTCACCACGCCGAACTTCCCGGCGACTGTCGCTCTTAACTGTGCGTCAATCTCTGAGTACAGATATACCCAGTGGCCGTGTATGAAGTGTTCGGATTCAAGCAGGGCAAGCGCTTCGTTTTCCGCTGCTTTTCCAGAGGGAATATGAACTGCGGGCTCTGTATGGATGGAGTTCTTATTATTATTTCGCCTTATCAGGAAGAATACAAGCGTTGCTGCAACAACAACTCCAGTTATGACCCACAGCCAGGGGAATCCGGGTGGTGTGCCCCAGACAAGCCAGAAAGATACACTTCTCGCGTAGTCTTCAGGAAGTCCCGGTGGAATGTTCATACAGCCCGGAAACGGGGGGAAAGACGGGATCATAACAGAATCCGGGAACCAGCCGGTGACAACAGTCAGAGGAGGTTCCATGTAGAGAGTGTCTCCGGTATCGTTCCATGCGGTGAGAACCGGAAGCGGCAGGCTGTCGGAAAATGTCAGTGGCACAATTACAAAGACACCGCAGTCGGCCTCAAGAACAGAAAACAGGGTATCGGATTTGAGTTCTTCACATGAAAAACCCTGTGGAATTGCGTAATCCACTTCAAAGGGCAGACCGGGATATGCATTTGAAACTGTTGAAAGAAGAAGAAGGATGTGAAGCATCAGTGGGCTCTCCTTTTCTTTCTGAGATGAAAGAATCTTCTCAGTGGAAGAATCAGGTCATCAGCTGTAGATATGCTTACAACATCAAGTTTTGTGCGTTTGCAGAGCATTTCCCTTTTAGAAGTCTGCTCCTGTACCTGTGCGGTAAAGGCTCTCTGCCAGGCGGGTGAGGAAGTGTTAACCACCGATTCCTTCCCGGATTCCGGATCTCTGAATCTGATTCTTCCAATATCAGGTACCCGAAGTTCTCTGGGATCGAAAACATGAATCCCGACCATGTCGTGTTTGCGGGAGAAAACTTTAAGTTGCCTCTCTCCTTTTGATCCGAACATGAAGTCGCTTACCAGAAAAATCAGAGCCCGTTTCTTCAAGACTCTTCCAAGAAAGCGCAGAGCATTTTCTACATCTGCCCTTTCCTGATGGTCGCTGGCTTCAAGCACCCTGCGGATTATGGCCAGAGAGTGGGCTCTGCCTTTATCAGGCGGCATGTAATCGTGAACCTTGTCACCATAAGTGAGAAGCCCGACTCTGTCATTACTTCTTGCTGCGGAAAGAGCGAGCACAGCGGCTGTTTCAGCGACCCGGTCCGCCTTGGTGATGTTGACGGATCCGAAGTTGAGACTGCCGGAAACATCAACAACAAGCATAACAAGAAGCTCGCGCTCCTCGGTGAGCAGCTTTATAAACGGGGAGTTGGATCTGGCTGTTACATTCCAGTCAATGAGCCTGGGATCATCGCCCTCCACATAGGGTCTGTAGTCGCTGAATTCCATACCCTGTCCGCGAAAAACTGAGCGGTAGTCTCCTCCCACCAGTTGATCAACAAGCTTTCTGGTATGGATCTCAATTCTTTGTACCCTCCGGAAGAGGCTGTGAGCAGTTTCCATTGAAATTACCTTTTTGTTACAGGAACCTTGTCAAGGATGCTCGTGAGCATTTCCTCGACAGTAACTTCTTCAGCCTCCGCTTCGAAAGATCGGATAATCCGGTGACGAAGCACATCCATAGCCACTTCCTTTACGAGATCAGGAGTTACAAATGCCTGACCCGTAAGCAGTGCTCTTGATCTGGCGGCGGCCAGAATTGAAAGAGATCCCCGGGGGCTGGCGCCAACTGTAATCAGATCCTCAAGGTCGCGAAGCCTGTGGAGTTTAGGATGCCTGGTAGCGTCAACCAGCCTGACCGCGTAATCCATAATGTTTTCTTCCACAAGTATCCGCTTTGAAAGATTCTGCAGTTCACAAAGCTTATCAGTAGTCAGAACAGGTGATGCTGATGGCTTGTCTATACCGCCCATGCGTTTCAGAATTTCAATCTCTTCGTCAGGAGTGGGGTAAGTAATGATCAACTTCATCATGAATCGATCAATCTGCGCCTCGGGAAGAGGGTAAGTTCCCTCCTGCTCTATGGGGTTCTGGGTAGCCATTACAAAGAAGGGTTTCGGGAGCGGGTGTGTAACACCTCCGAAAGTAACCTGTCTCTCCTCCATTGCTTCCAGAAGGGCACTCTGAACCTTGGCCGGGGCTCTGTTAATCTCATCCGCCAGTATCATCTGAGCAAATATCGGCCCCATTCTCTCCACAAATGTACCTTTGGCGGGCTGGTAGATCATGGTTCCTGTAATGTCAGCGGGGAGAATATCGGGAGTGAACTGGATACGGCTGAAATCAGCATTAAGGCATTTTGAAAGGGTGCTTGCGGCAAGGGTTTTGGCAAGACCGGGTACTCCCTCGATAAGCACATGTCCGTCTGAAAGAAGCGCAGTCATTAGACCAATCCTGAATTCCTCCTGACCTACAATAACTCCCGAGAACTGTTTTCTTATCTCTTCCAGTAAACCTGAAGCTTCAGCGACCTCTTTTTCTATCTGTTCAACTCTTTCCCTGGCCATTACAATTCCTCCCGGGCTGTCTGAAGTATGGTTCTCATTTTCTGCTCGTATTCTTTCAGCTGATCAAGAGTTCCAGCCTCGAAGCGCATTACAAGTACCGGCTGGGTGTTGGAAGCTCTGAGCAAACCCCATCCATTCCTGTATTCAACTCTTACACCGTCAATACCGTTAAATGTGCAGTTCCTCTTCCTCAGTATCTGCTTCACCTTCTCAACAAGAGCGAATTTTATTGAGTCATCGCATTCTTCCCTGATTTCCGGAGTGGCCATGACCGGCGGCAGATGTGAGGTAAGAGAGGAAACCGGACCGGCTGTTTTTTCCGCTATTTCAAGGAATCTAAGAGTTGCGTAAAGAGCATCATCATAGCCGTAATATCTGTCACGGAAGAATATATGACCACTCATCTCCCCGGCGAGGAGAGCGTTTTCTCTGACCATTCCCTCCTTGATTATGGAGTGGCCTGTGGGAAGCATAAGTGCTCTGCCGCCCCTGGCTTCAACATCGGAGAAAAAAACGCTGGAAGCTTTGACCTCACTGATAATTGTTGCTCCGGGATTATCAATAAGTAGTGCGCCCGCAAGTACACAGAGAATCCTGTCACCGAAAATCACATCGCCGTTCTCATCAACAATCCCGAGTCGATCAGCATCACCGTCGAATGCGATACCCAGATCGCACTTCTCTCTGACAACGGTCGCTCTGAGAACTTCGAGATTTTTCATTACAGTTGGATCGGGATGGTGGTTTGGAAAAGTGCCGTCAGGGGCGCAGAAAAGAGGGACAACCCTGTGTCCAAGTTGCGTGAGCAGATCAACAGCGCAGTCTCCGCCGGTGCCATTACCCGCATCCACTGCTATCTTCAGGGAAACCGGAGGGGCAAATTCAGATCGGAGCCTGTCCATGTATGCTTCCCGGACACTGGTTTTTTTCATTTCAGGTATTGAGTTTTTTACTTCCGCCGTTGTTTCTATCGTTGTCTGGATGTCTGCTATGGCATCTCCCCAGAGGGTGTGAAGCCCTCTCATGGTTTTGAAACCATTGTACTCTGCTGGATTATGACTTCCGGTGATCATTACTGTAATGTCAGGCTTCAGAGTGTATGCCGCGAAATATGTCATTGGAGTGGTCTGCTCACCGAGATCCACCACTCTGCAGCCCGCTGCCGCAGCTCCCCGAGCCAGTTGATCCCTCAGTCGTATTCCGCTTGGCCTGCAGTCCCTTCCTATGGCCACTGTACCTCTGCCGGCCATTTCTCCGAGAACAAAGCCCAGCTTTGATACTGTATCATTGTCAAGATCCCGATCCGCCACTCCCCGTATATCGTATTTCCTGAAAATTTCCCTGTTCATGAATTTTCTCCCGCAAGGGGCAGAATCAGAGTGATACGCCCGTTTTCCATATCTGCGCTCAACCAGCCTCCGTGTGAGGATGCTACGAGCCTGATAAATCCCGCTCCCAGAAGATCCTGATCTTCCGGTACATGTTGTTTTACGCTTTCCCAGCGTGTTTCCAGTTCCATGTTGTTTTGCGCTCTCAGCTCAACGCTCATTACTGTTCCCGGATCTGCCCTTTTAAGTGTCTCCCTGAGAATTGATGAAACTGTTTCATGAAGCTGTGGTTTATTTCCGATGACATCTGCGCTTCCGCAAATTGCTACAGAAAGGGAGACCAGCTTGTCCGCCGCGTTCTCGGAAATATCCATGGCTGCCTCTGAAATGATCTCATCCATATGAACTGTTTCAGTTCCGGCGGGTACATCAGTTTCCCGGATGGAATCATCACTCATTAATGATATTTCTTCAAAAACACCAAGAACCCTGATCAGCGACCTGACTTCATCGGAGAGCGTTGTTAAATCATTGAGAATATTATCCGGAATCCCGCCATCAATACTGGTCAGTCTGCTGGATGATGCCTCAATTGCCTTTAGTGGAGCTGCGAGTACATCACTTATTCGGCTGAGAAAGCGTGTTTTCAGGATTTCAAGAGAGGCCAGTTCACGGCTTGAATCAGCCAGCAGTTTTTCAAGCCTTTTCACTGCTTTTACCTGTTTATCAAGCTTGTAATGAATGATTCCGATAGAGATAATCAGAATGGTAAAGATTCCTGCGGCCAGCGGCAGAGGCATCATGGCAATTCCCCGATTGAAGATAAGGAAGTAACTTTCGCGCCGGTTATTTCTCTAATTGTATTGAGAGCGTATTCATCCAGTGTAACGCCATTGTGATTAAACATCACAGAAGGGAGGAACACTGTTTCACCGCGTGCATGGTGTTGTTTTGCAGCATTCAGAACATCTTCTCCGGATAAAAGGCCCGCAACGCTCACCAGAGAACCCATCAGGGTGTTTTCAACTGGAATTACGCGGTAGTCGGAACCTGTCACTGTTTTCCTGATAAATGGAGCAGCCATGGTGCCGGTGATTATCATACCGCTTCCAGAGAACTTCCGGCTGCGGCAGTCACTTATCATTTCTGCAAGAAGACCGATTCCGTTGGCGGTAAGGGAACAGTCATTGTAAAAACTCACAGGAGGAATTTTCTTTTCTGTAATTGCATAGTATTCATCGGCGGGATACACCCAGGGTGTTCCTTTTTCTTCGAGCGCCTTTCTCTGCCACTTTTCAATCAGCATGAGGGTTCGTTCAGCCTGTTCTCTGCCGGGTCGGGCAAGCGGTTCAAGGTCCTTTCGCCATTTCGTGAGACCGACAGGAACAATTCCAAGGATTTTTACATTCGGACAATCGAAAAGGTCAGCAATGGTGTTTTCCAGTCTCCGGTCATCGTTCCAGCCGGGAACTTCAACTATCTGGGCCTGTATCTCAATTCCACTTTCAGCAAGGATGTCGATTTGAGGAAGAATCTCAACCGGCCCCGGTAACCCCAGCATTTTACCTCTGAGAACAGGGTCAGTTGTCTGTACTGAAACATGAAGAGAAGAAAACCCTCTGGCTACGGCTTCATCAGTTTGTCGGGGGGTCAGTGTAATGTATGTCCCCTTGAGAAAAGAATATCTTACATCATCATCTTTCAAAAGAAGAGATTTTCTCAATCCGGGGGGCTGCTGGTCAACGAAGCAGAAAATGCACCTGTTTCCGCACTTTCTTGCCTGTGAACCCTCAAGTTCAATTCCCCATTGCACTCCCGGTCTTCGTTTAAGATTGATTCTTCTGCGAAGCGGGCCCCGGCTGAAATACAAAGAAACAGCTGATCCGGACGATGTCGCAAGAAGATCCACCCAGTCTCTTACCTGTGAATTATTACATGATATCAATCTGTCCCCGGGCCGGAGACCGGCTCTTGAAGCAGGTGAAACGGGTTGTACTCTGAGGATTGATGTTCCCTGGAAAGTCATCTATTCCAGCTGAAGCGCCTTTGCCATAACCGGATCCATCTCCACTGCGAGTTTTTTCTCGGCTTCGGCGTGACCGCTTCTTCCAGTGAATTCATATACTCTGTACAGATTAACATGGAAACCAATAATAGCGCTTCTGTCCTCGAGAGCAGAAGCAAGAACAAGACCTTTACGGAAGTGATCCTCTGCTTCATCATATCTCTTCATGTCAAAGGTGCATCGACCAAGCATCTCTCTTGCCTTGATTCTGTGATCAGGGCTGACCAGTACTCTCTCGAACTCCTGTGTCGCCTCTCTTAAAAGCCCCATTTCCCGATAAGCAATGCCCAGATCAAAGTGAGTCGAGTAATCTTCTCTGGAAATGCTTGAATCCACACCACTTTTGAACTCCATAATAATGTCGGCAAGGGCTTTCCTTGATGTGTCTATTTTCATGTTGTCAATATCATCAAGAATATCCGCAACGCCGGTTACGCCGGATTCCCTGTGCTCTTCCGGTCGTAATCCGTTCATGAGTTCTTTTGCGTCCTTGTAATCGGGGCAGACTTCCACCGCTGCCTCAAGGGACGCGATTGCCTCGTACTGACTGTCATTCAGAAGATAGGCGACCGCAAGTCTGTAGAAAGCTCTGGACTGCCCCTCCTCGTCAATTGTGTGTCGAATTCTGACAATTTCCTTGGCGGCGGAAAGGGATTCAGGGCAGATATCAAGAACTCCTTCCAGAAGTTCAAAGACCATGTAATCCCGTTCATCGCTGCGGTAAATCTCGGCGGCTCTGAGATAAGCTCCGACTGCCCCGTAAAAATCTCCCACATCAAGAAGAAGATTCGCCATTTCAATGTAGCCGAGGGCATCCCCCGGATCTCTGCCAAGACGGTTACGCATGCCGGCCACCTGCTTGGACAGAGCCTCCCGAACCTGTCTGACTGATACAAGATTCATTGAAACAAGGACATCGCCAAGCCTTGTATCTTCCGGTGCGGAGGATTGTTGTTCGAGAGCTCTGAGGACATCTCCAGCTTTAAGAAGACCACAAGCCACGAAGTACTCACCGATTCTCTGGGGACCGGTGTTCTCTATCTCCGCGATGCTCCAGTCCTCGTCGTCGTCACCGGTGATATCCTTCAGAATGTCTTCAGAGGATTCACTTCTGCCCTCCTGAATGTCACTCTTGTCAAAAGAAAGATCGTTTTGTTTCGTCTTTTGTCTGGAAGCGATATGAGGCTCTCCGCTGATTTCGTCCCGGATATCCAGCTGAATGCCTTCAGGGAGTTCCTCTTCGTCTTTAAGAACATCGCCCTGGCCAAACGAAAGACCGGTGAGGAGC
>JAUVIS010000149.1 GCA_030592635.1 Candidatus Fermentibacteraceae bacterium
CAAACATGTTTATGGCTCTTTCACTGTTCTGGATCGGCAGGAAAGTATTTCCTGTGAGTTTTTTCGCAGTGGTTATTCTGGTTATCATCCCTGTTTTTTCCGGACCATTGTCCGGCATGAACCCCGGATACAGAATGATTGCCATTCTTGCTGGAACCGCGGTTACTGTGATGATTATTCAGGTGCTCAGGTCTTTTGGTGCGGATGACGCATTAAAATCATCCGCGGGAGACAGCAATGAGTCCTGATATTTCGGTTCAGGTTCCGGTTAAAAATGGTTGTGACGCGTTCAAGAGCTTTCTTGAAAGTCTGGCTGCTCAGGATATTCAGAGCCCATGGGAGCTTGTGATAATTGATGACGGAAGTGATATCCCGGTTCAGGAAGAGTTTCTTCATCAGCTGGGCGGACTCCCCGATCTCTGTTCGGTGAAGGTGGTAAGACAATATCCCGGCGGGAACAGACCGGCAGCCAGAAATGCGGCCTTCGAGGTTTCTGAAGCCCCGGTGGGGCTGCTCATGGATGCCGATCTGGGATTTGATTCCTCGCTTCTCAGAAGGCATCTGGAAATAAGACGGGAAACCGGCGCGGATGTTGTCATGGGCAGAAGAATCAACGCATGGGGCCATAATGCTGCACCCTGGCAGAAGTGGTTCGACAGCAGAGCAATGGGGAATTCTCCCGCAGGGCCGTTCCCGTGGAACTATTTCATTACCGGGAATCTTTCAATTAAACGCAGCCTTCTTGAAGAGGCCGGGGGTTTTGATACAGCAATAGATCGTTACGGCGGCGAGGATACCGAAATGGGCTACAGGCTGAATGAAATGGGAGTCTCCTTTCAATGGGATCCGGATCTATCAGTGAATCATCTCGATGAGGTGTCAGTAAGAAAACACTCCGAGAAGATGCTGGAATACGGCGGAACAGGTCTAAGGTATACTCTGGATAAACATCCGGGAGCCCGGGGTCTTCTCGGCAGCAGATGGATAGACCCTGTTTTTTCACAGCCTCTTCATCTCTGCTTCATGAGATTACTCACGCGGATTGCTCTTCTCAACCCCGTATACCGGGCTGTGCTCAACCATGCTGAAAAGCACGGCAAACCCCCGGTTTTTTTTACATATCTCGCTGTTGGCGCCTGCCTTACAGGGCTTCGAGGAAGGGATTTCCGAAAATGATATTTGACAGAGCTCTGAATGCAGCGCCCGACAGATTCCAGGTAATTCAACTTTCCCGGTACACCACATGGGAAATTGGCGGCCCGACTGCCTCGGTTGTTGTGAACACACCCGAAGAACTGGCTGAGACCGTAAAATTTCTCTCGGAAAATTCGCTGCCCTGGGTAATTCTTGGAAGGGGTTCCAACACGCTGGCTCCTACAGAGGGCTGGCATGGTGTTGTTGTTCTTTTAAAGGGAGAGCTGGCAGAGTTCTCATTTAACGGGAGCCTCCTCACTGCGGGAGGCGGCGCCCATCTTCCCTCCATGTCGGGAGCCGCGTGTTCACAGGGGCTGGCCGGTCTGGTTTTTGCAGTTGGTATTCCCGGAACGGTCGGCGGTGCCATTTTTATGAATGCGGGAGCATACGGCTCTTCCATCTCGGAGCTGGTGAAGGAAGTCCGGGTGCTTCATCCCGGCGGTTCAATTGAGTATCTTACAGCGGAGGACTGTGGTTTTGGTTACAGATCAAGCCGATTTCAGAAAGATGATTCAATAGTTCTTGGCGTGATGCTGGGGCTTTCTGATAAAGCGGTAAGCAGCGGCGGGCTTCGCGGAGAAGCCAGAGAGATTCTGCGGCTGAGAAGGCGGAAATTTCCACTTCATGCCCCCAACGCGGGAAGCGTATTCCGTCGTCCTGATAATGGATCACCTCCTGGAAAATTGATAGAGGACTGCGGCTTGAAGGGATACAGACTGGGCGGAGCAATGGTTTCTCCGGTTCATGCCAACTTTATAGAGAACACCGGCGGTGCTACGAGCTCGGATGTCATGCGACTGATAGAGCTTGTGATTCACAGAGTCAGACAGGCCAGCGGGATAACACTGAAGCGGGAGATAAGGAAACTGGGAGAGCGGATTTGAGCAGACGGGTATGCGGATATACACTGGATGACGGACCTGTCCTGGTTACAGGAGCAGGTGGTTTTGTGGGCCGGAGGCTCATGGAGCTGTTTTGTCTGGGCGAGGGTGATATTGCAGTGGATTCCACCATCAGTTTCAGCGCTCCTGACGGGGTAAGAAAACTTGCGTGGGAACTTCCCGGTCCTCCGCCTGCCTCTCTGGGCGAGGTTCGTTACGCGGTTCACCTGGCCGGACTCAGTTCAGTAGCTCACTCCCGGGCCGGTAAAGAAAAGGTTATGAGTGTAAATACTGAAGGAACCCGGAGTGTAGTCCGGTGGATAGCAGAACGGACTCCAGACGCTCTGTTTCTTCTTGCCAGTTCCGCGGAGGTGTACCGGCCTTCCACAGGTGAATTGACTGAAAAATCTCCCCTCGGGCCAAGGAGTCCTTATGGAGAGAGCAAACTCAGGGCCGAAGAACTTTTAACAGATTCCGGACTTCAGCATGTGATTGCCCGCTCGTTTCCGCATTTCGGACCGGGGCAGTCCGGGCATTTCGTGCTGCCCTCCTTCTGCCGCAGGGTAATTCGAGCCGCTGGCGGTGGAGACGGTGCAATCAGTACCGGAAACCTTACGAGTATAAGAGACTATCTCTATATTGATGATGTTGTTATGGCTTATGCCTGCCTTCTTGCCAGCGGTCAAACCGGCGGGGTATACAATGTGTGTTCCGGTATCGGACAATCCATCGGAGATCTTCTGTCACTCATTATGAAAATTTCCGGAACAGGACTTCGCGCGGAGACGGATCCGCGTCTTCTTCGGGAGGAAGATCAGTTTTGCCAGATAGGCAACCCGGAGAAGCTTAAGACTCTTGGCTGGAGCGCGAAGATATCCCTTGAGGAAGGTCTCAAGATGCTTTACCAATGGTGGGAGGAGAGACTGTGAGCGTATTCCTTGTTATTGCCGCCCTGCTCGGAAGAATTACCGAATGGGAGCACTATCCCCATTACGGCGGGGGCAGCGGGATCATCTCCAGAGAGAACATGATTCTGGCCGCTACTTCCGGTGGACTGCTCTTTTCTCATTACTCGGAGGCTGAAAACCAGCTTGTTGTTGATTCAGGCTGGAGTTCTCCGGGGAAACTCTCCTACGATCGGGTTTCCCATGTTACCTATGATGATTCAGGTAATCTCTGGGTATCCATGAACGGCGGTGGAATAGATGTATTCTCGCCCAACGGAGGAAAGATCCACTTTAATCAGATTGACGGTCTTCCGCTGAATCTGGGAATTAATCAGACTCTGCCGGACTCCGTTACTTATGCTGCTACAACGCAGGGATTGTGTATAAGGAAATTCAGCTTTTTTGAAACATTCAATACCCTTTCCACAAGCGGTGGACTTCCCTCTGATAACACTACCTGCCTGGCTTCTTCTGATTCCGGGCTCTATGTAGGTACCACGGCGGGTCTGGTATTTCTTCCCGGATCGGCGGATCCGTCTCAGGAAAGTTCATGGGTTCCTCAAGACATTGATCCCGTTTCAATTACTGCTCTCGAGTGGCAGAATGATACTTTATGGGCTGCTACGGCCGCCGGGCTGTTTCTTAAACCGCCTGATCGGCCCTGGGAGCAGGAGGTGCTTTTCCCGGGCGGGAACATTTCTTCTCTGGCCTGGGGATCCGGGGGTCTTGCGGTCGGATGTACAAACCAGAGCTATATTTTCTGCCAGGGAGAATGGTACGATTACCACAACAATCTGCACGGAAACGCTCTCACAGGCCTTGTGTGGTATGACGGCAGGTTGTGCGGTGTTCTGGCCAATCCCTACGCGGACAACAGGCTTTCCGGAGCCGGTCTGGCCCTGCTTCTTGAAAATGGAGACTGGCGGAGAACTTTCCCGGAATCCGGTCCTGTATCTAATGACCTCAGAGATTGCACCGTTCTTCCCGACGGCAGTGCGTGGGTTTCCAGCAACCAGGCTGGCGGCTCGGTGTTTACCGGCGGACAGTGGCAGTCTCTGAACCTGTCTCTGACAAACACCAGCCAGTGTTTTGCCGTCTGCCAGTCCGGCAGTGGTGTGTTCGTTTCCTCAATCGGCAACGGAGTGGACTGGCTTTCATGGCAGGATGAGACAATCGCAAATACTGTTCACATTGACAGCAATGACGGACTATTGAACGATAGAGTTTTCTGTGCTGAACAGGGAGATAACAACACTGTATGGTTTGGCCACAGAACACTGTTCGAAACGGAAACCAGCGGTGTCAGCCGGTTGAAATGGACCCCCGGTGATTCGACAACTTTCCTGTTCGCGGACATTACCGGTGCCGACGGGCTGCCCAGTAAGGAAGTTAACGCTGTACTTCCCACCGGAGGAAGGTATTCATGGGTGGGAACGGACGGCGGTCTTGCTTATGTTGACGGAGATGTACAAACAGTAAGAGAATCATACAATGTTTCGGACGGGCTTCCATCCTCTCTTGTAACTTCTCTGGCAATGGATCGTTCCGGTGTTCTGTATGTGGGAACTGCGTCAGGGCTCGCATATTTAGACCAGGGAGTTTTTACCAGAGTTGATGAGATTGATATGGGGATAACAGCACTGGAATGCGATTGCCTTGGAAGTGTCTGGGTATCAACAAATGATGGTCTTAAGAGGTTCTTCAGAGCCACAGGCGTTGTTGAAAAGTACACCACCTTCAACAGCTCCCTGGTCAAGTGCACCATCTATGCCATGACGGTGGACAGTGATAACGGATATCTTCTTATGGCTACTGATCACGGATTCTGGCGGGGGCGGCTTGAATCCGGTCTGGCGGGAAACGGCTCAGAGGCTGTGGTTTATCCCGATCCCTTTATGCCGGGGCATGGTGACATACTGGGGATCGCGGGAATTCCGAACACACCGGTGGAGATCCGGATCTTTGATCTTACAGGCTCTCTTGTTTATGAGTACTCCGGTCTCGACAGGGATGATATTGCCTGGGATGGGCTG
>JAUVIS010000128.1 GCA_030592635.1 Candidatus Fermentibacteraceae bacterium
ATACTTCCAGATGGTCTCACAATGGAAGAATGAGAATGGATGAGCGGGGAATTCTGTGGAACGAGGTTAAGGAAGACTACCCGTACGATAAAGTATTTTTCGAAGACAAGTTCTGGATGTGTACCCGGAGAGTAATGAGCCCCTCAGATCTGCAAAAAGAACTTGAACAGACTGGCTTCCTGATAGAATATCTCGGAACCACTCAGGATGATGACATAGAGTACATGGCGGATTTTCAGGCAATATGCAGCAAACCTCCTGCCTGAAATGAAGCGCTCCCTGTCCTGTGACGGAGAGCGCACCGAAAGCAACAGAGCCAGTAAACGAGGGCGTCCCGAGCGTCAGCACGGAGCGTTGGCACGAAGCGCAACCTGGCCTGTAACGGAGAGCGCACCGAGCGTTAGCACGAAGCACTCCCGGTGATTGACACAATAGAGTGCAGCATTCATCTTCTTGGACGGCACATTGATGTAGTAACAAAAGCAGGTCTTAATCCTCTTTTACGTGATAAGGTTCTTGCTGAGGCTATTGCGCTTTGAAGGAAAGAGGAAATGTCATACGTCTTGTTTGGAAGTTATCCGTATCTTTGAAGATTTCAAAACAAACAATGCTCAGGAGTTTGGTATTCTGCTTATCGGGTTTTTTGGCTCTGTTGCAGGAGATGAAGCAACTGAGAGCAGCGATGTCGATATTGTAAAAACAGTAAACGCTGACCCCTTCAAGATCGTGCACCTGAAGGAATACCTTGAAACACAACTGAACAGACATGTGGATATTGTAAGGCTTCGAGAAAACATGAATCCTTTCCTGAAAGAAAGAATAGAAAAAGAAGCCATCTATGTATGACAGGAAACTTGTTCATTACATACTCAGACAGGTTATAGACGCCATTGAAAAGTTCAAGCCGGTCTGTTTCATTTATCGAGTCACAGGACACTTTCAGTTGTACTCAGGCATTCCGTGTTCCGGTTTTCAGCGTTGAAACTGGGAATTCCTTTTCAACTGCGGAGAGCATCAGATCCGTTGTTCTTATACATTTCAGGATAGAGCTTCATCATGCATTCAGGGCAGAGGCCGTGAGTAAACTGAGCGTCCGAATGTTCTGAGATGTATGACTCGATCTTCTTCCAGTAGCCTTTGTCATCTCGTATCTTTTTGCAGGAGGAGCAGATCGGAAGCAATCCGCTCAGGTGTTTGACTTCGGTGAGAGCGTTTTCCAGATCTTCATTAGCTTTTACGAGCTCAATGTTCCTGAGCCTGTAGATCTCTTTTTCCTTTTCCTTCTTCTCTGTTTCGTATTTTACACGCAGTTCATTGATCCTCTGGCTGCTGTCTTTGGAGAACATCTCGTCGTTGAGCTCTTTGTATTTCTTATGAAATTCCAGAGCTTCTCTGAAGTCTTCTGCCTGTTCCAGAATTGACGAATATATTTTGCAGCTGTTTCTTCTAACTTCAAGCTCTTCAAGTTCTTCCGCGATATCAAGCCCTCTCCTGGCATATTCGAGAGCCTTGGGCAGGCGGCTGATAAAGGCATGTACCATACCTATGCTGAGGAGCGTGTTAACCTGTGCCCGTTTGTCGCCTGTTTCCTCCTCGATTTTCAGCGATCTCATGAAATACTTCAGTGCTTCATCAAGATCTTCCATGTCCTGGTAAGCTGTGCCGATATTAGTCAGGGTATGAGAAATCTTCCGCTTGTCGTTGAGGGTTTCCCTTATCTCCAGTGCTTTCTGAAAGTATTTCAGTGCTTTTTCCGGCTCTCCCGAGGACCGGCAGATGTTTCCGACATTGTTTAATGAATTTGAGAGTTTCATCTGTTCGCCCAGTTCTTCGTGAATCTCTATTGCCCTGTTGTAGTAATGCAGAGCCATGTTCTTGTCACCCAGGCATCTGTATATTATTCCAATATTGTTCAGAACAGGTGCGATTCCCGGTTTGTCTTCCAGTATTTCAAGAATGCTCAGTGCCTTCAGATAGGATTCAAGAGCCTTGTCATACTTCCCCATTCTCCAGTATGTAACGCCAATTTTGTTCAGAATGGAAGACTTGCTTTCAATATCACTGGTTTCAACGGCGATATTGAGTTTTCTGAAGCCGTATTCAAGAGCAGTCCGGTATTCACCGATGTGCTGGAAGGCCCAGCAGAGTTCGCCCAGTATCGCTGATTCCAGTTTGTGATCTTTACAGTCTTCAAGCAGTTCCAGCCCCTGCCTTCCGAACTCAATGACTTTATCCGAGCTGATTTCCCTGAAGGCAGCAGTCAGATCCTTAAGAATTCCAATGCGCTCAAGTCCTTCTGTTCCCTGAAGCATTCTCTGAAGAGCTTCCGGGTCTTTTCTGTGAGTTGACTCGTTCATGTCATCCACCGTTCTGTGAACTTGTCCTGCACATCACCGGCAGGATACCACCCGCACATCCTAATTTTACACATTATGCTTTGAATGTAAACAGCTGCCGATTTCGGTTCCATGCGACTCGGAGCATTCGGGGCAGAGCCCCTGGCTGAACTGGGCGTTCGAATGGTCGCAGATGTAGGACTCTATCTGTTTCCAGTAGCCATGGTCATCACGGATTTTCTTGCAGGAGGCGCAGATTGGAAGCAGTCCGCTGAGATGCTTCACTTCATTGAGGGCCCTCTTGAGGTCTTCATTGGTTCTTGCGAGTTCAATGTTCCTGAGCCTGTATATTTCCTTTTCCCTTTCCTTTTTCTTTGTTTCGTACTGTACCTGCAGCTCGTTGATTTTACAACTGCCGTCTTCATTGAATATTTCGTCATTCAGCGCCTTGAATTTCTTGTGGTATTCCAGTGCTTCCCGGAAATCACCTTTCTGCTCCAGAACTGTTGCAAATGCCTCACAGCAGTCTCTTTTAAGATCCGGTACTCCAAGCTCTTCGGCGATATTCAGCCCTTTCCGGGTGTATTCAACGGCTTCAGTAAAGCGGTCAGTCAAGGCGTAGATCATGCCTATATTGATGAGAGCCTCAAGAGACAAGTGTCTGTCGCCTGTATTCTCCCCGATTCTGAGAGAGCGGAAGAAATACTCAAGAGCCCTGTCGAATTTCTTCATGTGCTTGTACACAAAGCCTATGTTGTTCAGTGTATGGAAAATTCCCCGTGTTTTATTGACTTTTTCCTTGATGGCCAAAGACCTGTTGAAGCACTCCAGTGCTTTCTCATACTGTTTCAAAGCCTGATAGGCTACTCCTGAATTGTTAAGTGAATTGGCAAGATCCTGACTGTTTTCCAGCTCTTCGTAAACTTTTATTGCCCTGTTGTAGAAAATCAGCGCTTTTTCACTGTTTCCCATTTCGTTGAAGATGATTCCGATGTTGTTCAGTATTACGGCGGATTTCTGTTTTTTGCCTGAACTCTCAAGAATCTTGAGGGCTTTAAGATAGTGTTCCAGAGCTTTGTCGTATTTTGTCAGCCTCCAGTATGCTATCCCGATGTTGTTGAACGCGGTGGCTCTTCTTGCATTATTACTGGCTTTATCGGCGAGCTGAAGATTCCTGAAACCGTATTCCAGAGCTTTATCATATTCTCCCAGACATTGACAGGCCCAGCAGAGTTCATTCAGAATGGAAATTTCCAGTTTCCTGTTTTCAGAGCCCGCCAGTATCTCCAGTCCCTGCATACCGTATTCTATTACTTTCCGTGAGTTGATTCTTCTTAAGGCGACAGACAGATCGGCGAGAATCTCCGCCCGTTCCAGCCCCTCTGTTCCCGGCAGCATTTTCTCAAGGGTTTCCGGGTCTTTTCCGCAAGCCGCACTGGTCATGTCATTCATCATTCTCACAGATTTCAGGATAGAGCGCGCTCATGCATTCGGGGCAGAGTCCGTGAGTGAACTGAGCATCCGAGTGCCCGGCGATATACAGCTCGATCTTTTCCCAGTATCCATGATCGTCGCGTATCTTGCTGCAATTTGTACAGATTGGAAGCAATCCACTGAGGTGTTTAACTTCCTTGAGGGCGTTTTTCAGCTCCTCATTCGTTTCTGCAAGTTCGACATTTCTGAGCCTGTATATCTCTGTCTCCCGCTCTTTTTTGTCTGTTTCGTACTGTACCCTCAGTTCAGTGATTTTCCGACCGCCATCCTCGGAGAATATCTTATCGTTGAGCATTTTGTATTTTTTATGAAATTCCAGCGCTTCCCTGAAATTACCGATCAGTTCGCAGACCTCTGAATAGGATTGATAGATATTTTTAATTACCACAGGTGAGTTGATTCGGTCTGTGTATGTGAGTGCTTTCCCGGCGTATTCATAAGCTTCCTCAAACCTGTCTGCATTCGCATAGCACAAGGCGATGGAAAGCAGGGTCTGGGCAGCGTCATGAGAGTCTTCTTTCTCAATCTCGATGTCAAGTGCTTTAAAAAAACAGTCAAGTGCTTTTTCGTTTTCATTCATATCGTCATAAACCATACCCAGATTGGTGAGAACGCGGGCAACTTTCCATTTCTCGCCAAGCTCAAGTCTGATTTCCAGAGCTCTGTGATAATTTTCAAGGGCTTTCTCCGGATTGCCTGTGCGGCGGAAGATGCTTCCTGCGTTATTGAGAGAGTTGGCAAGATTAGTATAACAATCATGCTTCTCAGCAATTTCTATAGCTCTGGTACAGTAATCAAGGGCGGTCACTTCATCGTTCAAGTTACTGTAGATAATACTGATATTATTCAGCAGTGATGATGCTTTCAAGATATCATTTGATTCTTCAAATGTCCGCAGAGCCTTCAGGAAATAGTCAAGAGCCTTATCAATATCTGACAGTTTGTAATAGATAATGCCGATACGGTTGAATGTGTCAGCTTCGCTTATTTTGTCATTGGTTACACTGGTAATCTCAAGATTTCTTAAACCGTATTCCAGAGCTGTTTGATACTCTCCGATGCACTGATGGGCCCAGCAGAGTTCATTAAGTATTATGGATTCCAGTTTTTTATCCTCAGTATCTTCAAGCAGTTCAAGGCCCTGCCTGGCGAATTCAATGGATTTTCTGCGATCGGTCTCTCTGTATGCCACAGAGAGATCCGCAAGAATTCCTATAAATTCCCGCCCCTCCGTTCCCCGAAGTTTTTCTTCGAGGACTTCCGCGTTCAGTTCGGCTTTTGAATCAGTCACGCGTATCCGCCTGATCCGGGCTGCGGGCCCATCAGCTGTTTTCCTTATGAATTACACTCGTGAGTACATTGATAATGTTGGATAATCGATATGGTTTGGAGAGGAAACCTGAAATTCTGTAGTCGTGGAATTGCTCTTCAATATCCATCCTGCTGTAGCCGCTCGAAATTATCACAGGAATCACGGGATCAATTTTCCTGAGCCGGGAGCAGGTCTCAATTCCGTCCATGTCCGGCATTGTAAGATCAAGAACGACGCAGACAATCTGTTTGTGTTTCTCCGCGAACAGTTCAAGAGCTTCCTGTCCTCCGGTCGCGCTCAGTACTGAGAATCCCAGAGTTTTCAGCATCTTAGCCCCAACCAGAAGCACAGTTTCGTTATCATCAACAAGAAGTACCGTTCCCTCGCCGATCAGTTTACTGTCATTCTCCGCTATTTCCGGCGTTTGATCTGAAGAATCCGTACACGCCGGGAATACGACCGTTACAGTTGAGCCTTTCCCGGGTTCGCTTGAAACCTTTATCGCCCCCCTGTGACCCCTGATTATCCCAATTACGGCAGCAAGCCCCAGCCCCCTGCCGAAGAATTTTGTGGTAAAAAACGGGTCAAACATGCTCGCGACAGTTTCTTCACTCATTCCGCAGCCGGTATCAGATACCCGAATGAAAACATTCGTACCTTTCAG
>JAUVIS010000008.1 GCA_030592635.1 Candidatus Fermentibacteraceae bacterium
AGTGTTGTCGTTTTCCCGCTGCCGCTTGGACCTGTAACCAGCACAATGCCGTAGGGGCGCTTGATTGCTCTTCTGAACTGGTAGAGGGTTTCTTCTTCAAATCCCAGGAGATCGAGGTTCAGCTGAACCTTTGAGCGATCAAGAAGACGAACCTCTACTTTCTCGCCGAAAAGAGTTGGCAGTGTTGAAAGCCGCATGTCAACAAATCGATTCCCCACACGAACTTTTGTTCTTCCGTCCTGGGGAAGATTGTGCTCAGCGATGTTCATGTCACCGAGAATTTTCAATCGGCTGACCATTGCCTGTCTGTACTTTCTGCTGGGTCTCATAATCTCGTGCAGAACACCATCTATTCTGTACCTGATCCTTATAAACTTTTCAAAGGGTTCAAAATGAATATCGCTGGCACCTCTTTTAACAGCATCCGCGATAACGCTGTTCACCAGTTTTACAACTGGAGAATCGGAGAGATCCATTGAAAGATCCTCTTCCTCTTCCTCTTCTTCTTCCTCCTCAATAAGCGAGAAAAAGGCATCATCACCCACAATGAGTTCATCTCCCGGGGTCTTCAACTCCTCTTCTTTTTCCTTCTCTCTTTCAGCATCCTCAACTGGAACGATAGCGTCAGTTGCTCCGTAAAATTTTCGCAGCGCCCGCTGGATCATGGATGAGGCGCATATGTGAGGTTCGATCTCCATGCCGAGAGAAAACCTGAGATCATCAATAGTGAAGAGATTCTGAGGATCAGCCATGGCAAGAACCAGCTTCCTGCCTTCCTTCTCAACGGGAATAACTTCGTAGCGTAACGCAAGCTTCGCTGAGACCATATTCAGGACATCCTGAGGAATATCGATGCCGTCAATGTTAACGGCCTCTATACGGTTCTGCCTGGCAAGATAAACATTCAGCTTGTCTTCGGAAATCAGCTTCATCTTTACCAGGTTGTAACCCAGCCTGCCACCCTCGTTCTTCTGGTGTTCAAGAGCATCAGCGAGTTGTTCCTGATCTAAAAGCCCCGCCTTCAGCAACATCTGGCCCAGTTTCATTCAAACCTCTTCCTGCCTTAAACTAACAAATACCGGCGCACGAATACATATCTTTTAATGATAAAGCCTGAATGTCAATAGCAGGATTTGAACGAGATTAAAAATTGATAGTTACTGAGAGATTGAGACCCACATCTTTCTGGTCATACTGGTTGTTGACATTATCGTTTTTCCAGCCGTAAACAGCTGTCATGGATGCTGTAACAGTTCCGAAATCGTATGAGGCGGATGGTTCAATTCTCCATTCAGTCTTGTCGGACTGAACTTGAGTTTCCCCTGTCTGCCCACCCGTCACCTCGCTCTTGCTGGCTGATCTGGTAACAGAAAGCGATGTTGTCAGGTCACTCTGGAATGACAGCCTCAATCTGTTCAGGAGAGGAACAGGTATCGAGACTCCGCCCGGAGCGCTGAAACTGTAGGTAAGCTTGAATTGCGCCGAGTTGCTGCCGGAACGAACTACTGCGGAAGTTCCTGTGTAGTTTCTGCTCTCCGTAGTTGACATGTTGTCTGAAATTGTTATCTGAACCTTGTTATCAAAAGAACCGGTAAAGCTTATCAGAGGACTCCATCTTGAGGTTTCCGTCTTGCTGACGGGGGTAAGACTGTCATTTTCTATCCTTGATGATGTGCTGGTTTCCATCCTGTAACCACTGCTAACTGATCCATTTTTGAGGAAGGCCAGTGGTTCAAATCTTTCAAGACCGCTCCACGATACAGTGACTGAAGGCCAGGTTGTGTTATCTGTTCTGTTCCAGAAGCCCGAATAAAAACTCTTGTTCTCGGAATCATTGTACTCAAGCCTGACGGACATTGTGTTGGTTGGTCTGTACCCGCCGGAGATCTGCATTGAATTTGAAGTAGTTTTGTTGTAGGGATCCAATCCGGCTATATCAGGCTCAAGGCCGAACTGATAAGCCGCGGACGGAGTGAACGGCACATCCTTGTAATCGCTGCCTCTGGATCTGCTGAATACAATGTTCGGATCAGTTATTCTGTCAGCCCACCTCTCCATCTTTCCCAGCAGCCATCTCGGACTGCCGGGCAGTGCGTCCTCATCAAGCCTTTCGTCTCTGAGTCTGGCAATTGATCTAATCGAGTGAGCCAGTCCAAGCCTGAGATTAAGTCTGGCTGTAACATCACTGCCCACATCAGGCCTGCTGAGAGTATCAGCACCTGAGGAAGTGTGCGGACTGAGTCTTGCCATTCCGTATCTGGCATCCCAGCTTACTCTTGGTTTAAGGTAATTCCAGAAGTTTATTTCCTGGCTGACTCCGGCATTCTGACTTCTGGAAACTTCTCTTCCAATATTCACTCCTGTGTAAGGTTCATCCCGGGGATAGTACATATCCCGTCCAACTGAAAGGTTGTAGCTGGTGATAAGCCCCTTCCAGGGATTAAAAGCAATATTACCGTCAGTAAGCAGCACCCGCTCTGTGTCATCTCTGGTAAGAACAGTATCCTCATTCGCGATATCATACATCACATTTCTTCCACGCCGAAAACTCATGCCAAACCCGAATCTTGTCGGTCTCAGCCTGATATCCTCAAGAATGGGCATCCTGAACAGGCTCATTCTTCCCAGATGCAGATCATAAGTAAATGTGATACTCTCATTTTCAGTAGAATCCCGCGTTGTGGATGCCCTTCCCCAGCCATTGTTCATGGCGTGCCTGATGTGAACAGGGTCAAGGAAGTAACGCCCGGCAAAACCGTCAGATCTGCCATTTCTCCTCCACTGCACTGAAGTGTCCCACTTGTTGGATTCCGTGCGATATGCCCAGGTTTCATCGCCTTCCAGCCGTATATCGCTGTTAGTGGCATATCTTGGTTCTGAAAAATTCCTGTTCCAGGCATAAGTTACAGGAAGCGACCAGCTCCACACGGGAGGAGTAAACCTGTCCAGATTCAGAATGGAAGAAGCGTTGTATCTGGTAGCGGTTGTTCCAGTTCCACTGGTCTTTCCCAGACCGTGAAAGTCATCGTCAATCATTCTGTAATCCCCGGATACTGAAAGCAGATCAGCGAAATCAATGTCACCGGTTATCCTGTGCGCGTTACCCGGTTCAAGGTAATGACCTTTCACAGTTATGTCATCAACCCAGACCTGGGTTGACAATGACTGCTGATCATTGTTTCTCACCCCGAGACCAAGCATCATCACTTCAGACAGCGATGGATTGCCCACGACTGCCAGATTCCCGGACCTGATCTCATTCTCTTCCGTCTGATCCTTCAGTGTCTTGAGGTCTACAAGATCCTGAAGATCAACCTCTACCTCCTGCCAGCCCGGCTGAACAGCAGCTGTAATTTCGTAGTAATTCAGACTGTCTCTTCCCATCTGAAAAAACAGTTCTCCTCCCTGCGATGCGCCACGGTACGGAAAGCTCAGGGATCTGTACTGAGTGTAATTCTCGATGGAATAAAAAGTCTGTCTGGCTATGCCTTCATGCCCACTGAGTATTTCCGAACAGTCAAGGCTGACGGACTGCTCAAGCCTGGGCTCGCCCTCCTGATCCTCGCCTGGATCAATCCCCGGCGGGGGATTGTCTATGTAATCCTGATTCCGGCGATTGTTGACCACGGAAACTGTGAAACTCTCATCCGGTTGAACGGGAATACCAATTTCCTCACAAAGACTTATACTGTTGGGTTTCCATCTGTTGCCCACAAGCCCCATGTCATAAAATTCCAAGGTATCCTGCTGGGTAAACCCGTCCACCCAGATACGGGCATAGGTAATCTTCTCCCAGGTCGGGTCTCCTTCTGATACATACGGTACGGTGACAAGTAAAGAATCATCAAGCGGAATCTGCACCAGCATCCATCCGGTGGAGCTGGTGGAAATAATGTAATCCGGGTCATCAAGTGGAATTCTGATACGGAAAAAAGTATTTGTCCTGTCCAGAACACCATTCCTGTTCAAATCCTCTGTATCCAGCCTTCCGTTGTTCTCGCAGTTGTTAATCGCATCAAATCTGGTGTGGAGTGGATCAGTTGAACTGTACCTGTAGTTATCCTGATTGGGATCTGAATTACTGGAAGAGTATCCAGGTTCATCCTCGGAATGAAGTATATCAAGGCCCGTATCCTCTGTAGTTGATAATATGCCATCCGAGTTGACATCCTCCGTATCAAGCACGCCGTTGGCCCGCCTGATAAGATCGTCCCCCACCCTTTCAAGCCAGTAGGTGTCTTCGTCTATCCGCTCCCCCAGATCAATGTAAAGATTGCCGTTCAACGCGCATCCGGTGGGTCTTACATAAAGCGACAGGTGAGTCTTATCGGAAAAATCAGTTCCGTAACGCTCTATGCATCTCTGAATCCCTCCCCATGAAGCAGTGGGATTGCTGTCATCGGGAGAAAAAACAAACTGAAGAACACCACTGTTCATCGGCTCCTGAGCATCGTTGCCGGTTTCACCGGGAATGATGTCATGCAATGACCATCTGCCTTCGCTTGGATACCATCTGTATTCTCCAACAGGAAACAGCGGAGAAGAACCCTGCCCGGGCGAAGAACCCTGCCGGGGCATTGAAGAGTAGAACCATGCTGTTCTGGATTGCCCCAGAGGGAATGTTGATTCCGACCCCTCCATATCATCCAGCCAGGCCTTGCTCTCCCCGGAAGGCAGACTTACGGCGACTTCTCCCGAAAGAATCATACGGCTCTCTGCTTCAGTGTATACCAGCGGCAGCAGGTTAACCGCGTCTGTAAGAAATTCCGGTCGGGTCTCAAGGTGCAGATCAACATCGAATACCGTAGTTCCGAAAGATCCCTCACCCACTCTTGGACGATCCTCCGGCGAGCTGGCGCTCTCGTACATCATTGTTCCGCCAAGCCAGGAATGTGCGCCCATGTTGTAAACCATTCTGGCACCCAGAAGGGTTTTAGACACGGAGCTGAAAAATGGTATGTACTCGAAAGTCACTCGAAGTGTGTTTGCGGGATCCTGGGCCTGATCAGCAGCCTCGCCCATAAGGGTAAGCAGACCCACTTCATAAATGATTGAATAATCTGTATTCCGAATAAGCGGTCTTGTTTGTCCCGCGACGGTGAGGGTTACCTCTTCGCTTCCCTCAACAATTCCCATGTGACCTAGAGAATAAGTGGTGGAAGCAGCTCTGTAACTGACTCGCATGTAGTAAAGCGACTGGTTCATGGCCGGGTTCTTCTCAGTGTAAACAACATTGTTGGGATAGTCCAGGTCAGTACTGGCAAAAGGACGACTGGAAGGAAACATGATGAAACCATTTTCCCAGTCCATGGTAAGATCCTCATCGTACATAAGGCCATCACCGTTTGTATCCAGCCCCAGTATCTGTGTGAAAGGCACTCCGTCCTGGATAGAGGTGGGATCTTCACCGGGGCGCTGCAGGAAAATGTCGCAGTTGAAACTTTCCCTTACTATGTTGTTGGCACCCAGAAAGTAGTAATTCCTCATCTCGTACTGCCAGCTGAGATCACTGGCCAGCGGGTTTGACTGCTTTATCATCTTCAGATTATAGAGTTCGCCGAATGGAGCAGTTCCAACGGTATCGCCGGCCGTGGTAATCAGTGCTACAGCAATAACATAGTTATCATTCACAGGTCTGAGAAATCTTATTGTTCTACTGGAGTCCACCAGTACGAAATCGCGGTCAATACCAGGTGTCAGCTCATCCCACCACCCGGATCCGGTCTCCTCTCCACCGAAAGGATCAGGTATAAACCAGGTACCCTCAATCGCGCCGGTTTCCAGATTGTTTGCAGCGTCACCATCATCAATAAATACACGAATATTATTCGGATCCATGAACGGAGCCGTAACCGTGTCGGGAAAAGCCCGGAAGAAGTAGTTGTTTGCCGGGCGTATGTCCAGAATGGAATCATTAACAAGAGAAGCCTGCCCCACAAAATCAGAACTCTCCGTGGAACTGCCTTCCTTGCTTGCGATAACAGTTATGTCAAACGGGCCTGCCTGAGCAAGCAGCTTCGCGCCAAACAACCCCTCATGGGGAATAGAGTAACTGATAAACTCCGGGCCGGTTATTGACAGATTGACATCGCCCAGTTCAATTGACTGAACTATCTCATCATCATCGCCATCGTAACCGATACTCACACTGTAGCCTGAACCGATCTGTCTCTGGCTGTCATGATCCACCGCGACATGGATTTTTTCTCCGATGGTTCCGTCAAGACGGATACGAAGATCCTGTTCCATCTTCAGATCCGGGAAGAGGGATGTGCTTGACCCTTCAACATTCACTCTGTTGGGGTAGATATGGCTGACCCCGGAAAGGGAAATGGTCTGATGTCCGGAAATATCAAGCTGCCCGCCTGTTCCAATTGCGTCCCCTATTGCCCCCGGCATGGAAAGCGGCAGGTAAATGGTGGGAACGAGATGACCGCGGGCACTGCCGCTGCGAATACCGCCGCGGGCGTTCGCCTCGGTCCATTCCTTCCATGTACTCCACCCAATCAGCCGCGACCGGACACCGGAGAGCGTCCATGTTCTTGATGTGGCCAGTGGATGCCCTCTGTACATAAGTCTGTAGCTTATACCGTTACCCGTCAGGCTGGACCATACCTCAACCTGAGTTGCCGGAAGGCTTACGAGCCACGGCAGCGAATCCTGATACCAGTAGCCGGGATGCTCATCAATCAGTGTAAAATTGCGCAACCCACCCGCAGCACTGGCCTGTGATACATTTAAAAGCATAAGTGCTAGTATTAAAAGTCTTTTCATTTCACCTCGTAAGTACTACCCATCCAAAGACACCATGTTCCCGGAAGCATGACAGGGAGGCCGGACATTGCTATAATCCATCGTCCGCCATCTGTAACGCAAGCGTATATAATGGGAATTCAATGAAAAAGTTGCAAGTATATGTTCTGAAAGAGTTCTTCCCGCCGTTCCTGCTCTCCCTTGGTCTTTTTACATTCATAATGCTGCTGGACAAACTGCTGGATCTGCTTGACCTGATCGTCAGCAAGGGTGTTCCAATGCGCATTGTCGCAGAGATATTCCTGCTCCTTCTTCCCTCAATGATAGCGGTTGTTATTCCCATGGGGGTTCTCGCCGGTGTTCTTATCGCTGTCGGCAGGCTGTCCGGAGATTTTGAGATCACCGCGATGAAAGCCAGCGGCGCCAGCATCTATAACATAATGTTTCCTCTCGGAGTGGTGGCTCTGCTCATCGCCGGAGTTCTTGTTCTGTTCAACAACAGTGTTCTTCCCGAGGCGAACCATATTGCCCGGAATCTCCTTCTGGACATCGGAACAATGAGACCCTCAGCCAGAATTGAACCGGGAATGTTTGTCGATGAGATTGAGAACTACAGAATTCTTGTTCAGGAAAAGGATGACATTACAGGCAAACTGATTGGCGTAATCATTCATACTAATACTCCCGGAGCCCCCGCCCGAACTATTACCGCCATGGAAGGAACTATGGAACCTGTTGGCGCCAACCACCTCAGGTTGACTCTGGAAGACGGTCAGATGCACGAGAAGGACAGGGTAAGCGGTTACAGGTATGCTTCGTTCAGCACCTATATCATTGATATTGCCCGCTCCGAAGAACTTGTAAGACATGACAGAAGCAGCAGAGGCGACAGGGAGATGTCCGCTGAACAGATGGGACTCTTCGTTGACAGTCTCAGTGAAAGACGAGCTCTTCTGGTTGACAGCATATCAACCATCGCAGAAACTTTTATGGCCTCCGTTTATACGGAAGATAACCCGGTGATCCCCGGCGACAGCACAAGAAGGGTCAGAAACACTGTAACATGGCTCACTGGAACATCCACTGACCTGATCCTGCTCAATGAACAGGTGAAGAATCTCCAGAGGAACATGGGCAAATACAATGTCGAGATTCACAAGAAATACTCAATCCCCTTCGCGTGCATTGTCTTCGTTCTGCTGGGGGTTCCGCTGGGGCTTTCTTCAAAAAATACCAATACAGGTCTGGCAGTATCCATGAGTCTGGTTTTCATCCTGGTTTACTACTTCTTCCTCATCGCCGGTGAACAACTTGCGGACAGGGGCAGAGTAGCAGCCTGGATTGCAATGTGGTCGCCGAATATTCTGCTTGGCGCACTGGGTGTGTATCTTACTTTCAAAAGCATGCGGGAGGGCCATCCTGTTCCGCTGCCCGACTTTAAAGAACTCCTGCAGAAGTTTAGAAAAAAAGGACAGCGCCGGTGAAAATACTGGACAGATATCTTGCCGGGCACTTTATCAGAATGATCTTCATGGCTGTTCTTTCTTTCACTGTGATTTTCATCACTGTAAATGCCTTTGACCACTTCAGCAGATGGGTGGATAAAGATGTCACCGTAATGATTTTCCTGCGATACTATTTCTACGGACTTCCCTACATAATCGTTCTTGTGACACCGATAGCCGTTTTGATATGCTCCCTGCTCCTTGTGACTGGAATGGCCAGAAACAACGAATTGACCGCGATGCGTGCTTCAGGAGTTTCCATACCAAGGATTTTCCTGCCTCTTATTTTTGTGGGATTTATTATCAGTGTATTTACTCTGGTTGTGGGAGATTTTGTAGTAGCGGACGCCAACTATTTGCAGATACAGGTAAAAAGGGTGGAAATTGATGGCAGAGACCCTATTAACTATCTCATGAGAAATGATTTTGCCCATAAAACACTGGATGGAGCAATCGTAGAAATCGGGCTGTTTGACGGTCAGCACGCGAACATATCAAGAGGGGTTGTGGAGTGGCTCGACGACAGCCTGCGTGTCACAAGAAGAGTGGATGCTCAAAGACTGACTTACATTGACTCGGTATGGACAGGAATTTCTGCCGAGGAAAGAAGATTCTCACCCACCGGCGAGATGTCCTTTACCCTTCACGACACCCTGCCGCTGCCTGAAATCGCGGATACACCGGAAGATTTTGGAAGCAGAAGAAAAAGCGCGGCAGAGATGAATATCTTCCAGTTGTGGGATCATATCGGAAGGATAAAAAGCGCCGGAGGAAATCCAACAGGGGATCTCGTTGAATTCTGGCTTACCCTTTTCTTCCCGTTTTCCACACTGATAATGGTTCTGGTGGGAGCACCCCTCGCAACCAGTAACCCGAAAAGCGGGAAATCAACCAGCATAGGGCTTGCTGTACTGCTGGGATTCATCTTTTTTTCGCTTGCGAGATTCGGACAGACACTGGGGCACAAAGGTGCCCTGGAGCCCATTCTCGCAGCAGCCCTGCCTGAAGTTGCCTTCATTATTCTTGGAATATGGCTGTTCCGGAGAGCTGGCCAGCAATAACGGGATTCTGCTATTGCAATAATACTGCCTGATTCGTATTGTTCCAGTGTTCGTCTGCCCCACGGGCAGATTCTTCCAACAAAGGTCTTTATTCAAATGGAGGCAGTAATGGCTCGCAGAGTACATAACTTCTTTGCCGGACCCGCAGCACTTCCCTGCGAAGTGGTCAAAAAAGCAGCAGAAATGGGAGTTCTCGAATTTGACGGACAGGGCATGTCGGTCATGGAGATATCCCACCGTTCCAAGCCTTTCGATAAGATGTTCAAGAATACTCAGAACAACATGCTTAAGATCATGGGGCTCAATCCTGATGAATACGCCGTATTGTTCGTTGGCGGCGGAGCAAGCTCCCAGTTCTTCCACATTCCTTTCAACTTCCTCAAAGAGGGAATGACCGCCGACTATGTTAACACAGGCGTCTGGTCAAAAAAAGCCATCAAAGAAGCTGAATACTTCGGCAAAGTCAATGTGGCAGCTTCAAGTGAAGACAAGCTCTTCTCCTACATCCCAAAAGAGTTCAATCTTACCCCGGGTGCCGCTTATGTTCACACCACAAGCAACAACACCATTTACGGTACAGAGATGTGGAATTTCCCGGAAACAGGCGATGTACCTCATATCTGTGACATGTCCAGTGATTTTCTCTCACATCCCATGGATTTCAGCAAATTCAGCATGATCTACGCAGGCGCTCAGAAAAATATCGGACCAGCCGGAGCCGTAGCTGTCGTCATAAAGAAAAGCTACGCTGACCAGGCAAGAGAAGACATCCCCACAATGGTCAACTACAGAACCCACATAGCCAAGGACAGCCTGTTCAACACACCACCAAGCCTTCCTGTGTTCGTTATTGGTCTTGTGATGGAGTGGATCCTTGAAAACGGCGGCCTTGAGGGCATCGCAGCCATCAACAGGAAAAAAGCGGATCTTCTTTACGGAACCATGGACAACAGCAACGGCTACTACATCCCTCATGTTCAGGATGTTGCCAGCAGAAGCTTCATGAATGTAACCTTCCGCCTTCCCTCAGAAGAACTTGAGAAGAAGTTCATTGCTGAAGGCACAGAGAAAGATCTCCTGGGCCTTAAGGGACACCGCTCAGTCGGCGGATGCCGCGCTTCCACATACAACGCGGTTTCCTACGAATCAGTTTCCGCCCTTGTTGACTTCATGAAGGACTTCAAAGCAAAGAACTGATACAGACTGACGGCGCCGCATCACCGGATGCGGCGCCGTTCTTCGCTGATTCCAGAAACTCCTCTTCAGACACCACTCTTATGCCAAGTTTTTCTGCTTTCTTCAGCTTTGAACCGGCATTCTTTCCCGCGACCAGAAGGGTTGTTTTGCCGGTTATTGAAGAGATCACCTTTGCTCCGGCTTTCAATGCAAGTTGTTTCGCCTTCTGTCTGGGCATTTCAAGTGTTCCCGTGAAAACAATGGTTTCATCCGCGAGGGCTGTACCTTTCCCGGTGTTTTCTTCAATCGGGTTGAAACCAGCCTCTGCCAGTTGATCAACAACTTCGGATGTAACAGGATTGGTGAAAAACCTTCTGATGGATAACGCAGTTACAGGACCTATCCCCTTAACCGCCGTGAGATCATCCTCTGTGGCATTTCCAAGGGCTTCCAGATTCTTGAATCCCTCTGCGATATCCCTTGAAGCCACCTCGCCCACTCCCGGAATACCGAGACCTGTTAAAAAACGGCTCAGAGGTTTTTTTCTGCTTTCTGCCAGCGCGGAAAACAGTTTTGTTGCCTTCAGTTCTCCCATTCTTTCAAGAGCAGTGAGTTCGTGGTAGTTGAGGCTGTAGAGATCCGCGATGGAACTTACCATACCGGCATCAACAAGCTGCTCGCAGAGTTTCTTCCCCAGCCCCTCAATATCAAGAGCCTTCCTCGAAGCCCAGTGCTCAAGACTTTTTCTGATTCTGGCTTCGCAGGAGGGGTTAATGCAGTACAGGTTAACCTCACCCTCCGGCTGCACGACCGGGCCGTTGCAGACGGGGCATTCATCAGGCATCCGGAACACCTCGCCCCTGATCCCGTCTTCAGGCGGGAGACTTGCTACCACTTCGGGAATAACATCTCCGGCCCTGCGCACAAGAACAATATCGCCTGCTCTGACATCTTTTCGGATTACCTCGTCCTGATTGTGCAGCGTGGCACTGGTAACAACCACACCGCCAACTTTCACCGGCTCCAGTCTGGCAACGGGCGTGAGCCTGCCTGTGCGGCCCACCTGCACCTCTATCCCGATCAGAGCAGTGGCTATCTCCTCCGCGTGAAACTTCCATGCTGTGGCCCACCTGGGAGCCCGTGAGAGGAAACCAATTCCCTCCCTCTGAGAAATGCTGTTGAGTTTGATTACCATCCCGTCAATCTCCATGGGCAGGTCGGGTCTTACTTCAACAAGATCATCATAAACCGCCATAACCCGTTCAGGCGTACTGCAGATTCTGTTCTGCGGGTTAACCATAAAACCCCAGAGATGAAGCTTGCTGAATAACTCCTCCTGTGTTTCCATTCCGTAGGGATACTGCCCTGTTGCGTAGGCCATGAAGGAAAGGGGCCGACCGGCAGTAATGGCACTGTCAAGCTGACGCAGCGATCCGCTGGCGGCATTTCTGGGATTGGCGAAGGGCGATTCCCCGGCTTCTTCCCTTGTCCGGTTCATTTTCTGGAAATCCTTTACCATGAAGAAAACCTCTCCGCGGACTTCCACATTGACAGGTTGCCCGGTGTTCAGCCTGAGGGGGATCGAGCGAATGGTTCTTGCGTTATCTGTAACATCCTCTCCCCTGACTCCGTCACCTCGGGTGCCGGCTCTTACAAGCATCGAATTCTCGTAGACAAGGGAAAGGGAAACTCCATCCAGCTTCGGTTCAACGGAATACTCCACCTGATTGCTTTCGAGCTCCAATACTGTTCTGGAATGAAAAGCAAGGAAATCCTCTCTGCTGAACACATTGGACAAACTGAGCATTGGAGGATTATGGGTGACAGTAGAGAAACTTGAAAGCGGAGCTGATCCAACCCTCGCCGTGGGAGAATCCTCGCGGCGAAACTCCGGGTGTTCCCGTTCAAGGGAAAGCAGCCTGTTCATTAAAGCATCGTACTCGGCATCGGTAATATCGGAGGTGTCCCCGATGTAGTACTGACGATTGTACTTCCTGATCAGTGCTGAGATATTGGAAATTTCTCTGTCAGGCTTAGCTGCCGCGGTCATTCCAGATCCCCGGTATGAACTCTTGTGTACATGAGATCCACGGGGATCACACCTGTGTGATTCAGATCAATTGCGCTGACATGGCCGTCTCCGGCGGGACCGGCGGTACACTGTAAAAGCCCCGGTTCCATTGAGGGCATCAGAGTTCTGGTAATAACTGTGTCAGGAAGATGTATTTGACATTCGCTGAATTCCAGATTGAACGGCAGCCCGGGTTGAATCTCCGTCATATCAATGAGTATCTTTTCATCGTCTTCCCACCATCTCACATTAATCTGGGGGATCCCCGGCTGGTAGAGAAGAGCTCTGAGGAGATCATACTTGCTTGTGTTCCGGTAAACCCTGAGACTGGAGGAAATCTTCAGCCAGAAATTGCCGCTGGAAGCATGTGTAAAATCCTGAAGAAGATACGGCAATCGGTTCAACACCCTGAGAGAGCTGAGGTACTCCATGACGATAACACCCTTTCCTCCCACCACAAAAGGTCTGAGAGGCGAACTGTTCAGCGTTGGATCACCCAGAGCATATTCCGCGACAGCAGGTGTACCGCTGTTTCCACCGAGTATTTCCGTATTGAACAGATAGTACTTCAAATATGCGTTCCTTACCACGGCAGTACCCGGTTCATCATCTGTATTCGCGGCATAATACCTTAAAGGAATCCATGCTGCCAGCATATCGGAAATAGCGGGATCCAGCTGTAGAGACTGCACCAGAATTCCCTCTGCCGCTCCGATAAGTATATCGCTTCCCGGAGGAACAATACCGTTTGCGAGGTTTTCGTCCCATGCTGAAACATCCGCCAGATTTTCCAGGGAACCTCTGGAGAACAGCATTCCGCCGAATGCTGAGATAACAACAGGACCGTCAGGGTTGATGATTTCCACGAAGCTGAATTCAGCTGACGGAAAATCAAGGGTACTCCGAAGTACCGAAGCAATCTTCTCCACAGCAATGCTGTCCAGCGAAGAAATCGGGGATCCCTCAAGAATCAGCATCCTGTACCTTGGAAACAGTGTGCTTGCGGTATAGTTGCCAATTGCGACTGGAAGCCCGCCGACAATTCCTCCCGGGCCGGAATACCACTCATCCGGGGATTCGCCACTCTCCAGGGGAGTCCATGATGAAATGGAATCAGGAAGAAATATCCGGACACTGTAGTTTTCCGGTACAGCCGAGATAGGATAATAAGCATCCCCGGACAGGTAGGCAGAGGTGAGTCTGGACTGAACGCCGACTCTTCCCTGTGAATCCAGATACGGCATGTTAATCTGAAATTGATTGCGGAATACTCCGGTGTATACCCCGGATGAATCCGCAAAACAGTGATACAGATTCGGAGCACTGCCTCTTCTGAATATTCCAGCTGTTGAAGAAATCACCGAGCTGGTGTCCCTGTGGATGTAGGTGAAAGCCATGGAATCAGTGGCACTCTCTCTGAAATCCACAACAAGTGAATCAATAATTTCAAGGCAGGTACTTGTACCGTCCTGCTGGTAGTAAACCAGAAGGTGGTGATTCACCCGCGGCGGCGGTTCCACTGCGGTAGAAGCCCTTTCTTCATCAATATCAGAGCCGGTTCTGTCTGAAAGAAAAACGGATCTGAGCCCTGCGGGGCGTACAATGGAAGCGCTCTCGCAAACTGCCCGGGCATGCCTGATCAGCTGCTCTTCCCCGCGATCAGGAATAATTACAGAGAAAATCAGAACAGCGGAACCGCCGACATGCCACTTCATATTAAACCGGAGAGAGTCCGGCAGAGGGCTGATGTAGTTAAGAGAATCCACTTCGTTTCGCAGCCCGGCTGCGGCAGTACTTTCAAAAGCAAGTTCAGCCCTCATCGCAATGTCATCCAGAGGATCATGCTGAACACACCACGGACCCTGATGTATCAATCGATGTTCATCTGAAATTTCAGAGGATTCAACGGAAATACCGTTGTCTCCACATGAAATCAAAAGAAGCGCGAGCATAATCCAGACCGTTGATGCAAACCTCATTGTACTCTCATTCCCCTCAGGGTTGACTACCGGCAGAATTTACTTAGTTTCCCACATCCGGAAAGGCGGCATTAATGGGATTATTTAACATACTGGCACTGGCGGTCAACGCCCAGTCTGTACAGGGATCAAGTGTTACATCAGCATTGTTGTTTTCTTTTTACGCGGTATCAGTGTTTCTATTAATCCAGTTTCTTGGAGCAAGGTTCTTTACCAGCTGCAGAGAACGCTTCAACAGCTTCCCTTTGATATTCTTTATCATCCTGGCCGCGCTGGCCGCTGGTTCTCTTACTGTTGCTTTCTTCCCCGGAGAGCTTACCCACAAATTGTTTCTGGGGGTAGTTGGAGGAGTTTTTATCTGGACATCGCTAGGAGAGATCGCCGAGCAGCTTGGCTGGTATAAATCCCATGCGAGGAATGCTGTCTGGATATACCTGCTTACTGTTGCGGCCTGGCTGATTATGGTGTTTCTGACTCCCGGTATTCCAGTTCCAATTCTCGGCTTTATCGGATACCCGCTTCTCGCATGGGGAACCCACCTCACGCGAGTTCGTTTCATTGACAAATGGGGAGCATCTTCCTTTGCTTCAACCCTTCTCCTGCTGATCATGGCGGCAATTGCAGGCGGTGCAATTGTGGCGGGGGCTCTGATTGGAACCAAATTCGCAGGAATGATGGCAGGGCTTGTTTTTGCAGTCGCATCCTGGTCAATCATGGAAATTATCTGGGAACGCGGAATGGCAAACGGACCCTGGAAGCACCCGGATAATCAACAGGAATGACGATCGAGATATAAGTCCGGGCTTAGTAAATCATGTATGAAAGTCCGGCAGAGAAGCTGATGGGTGGCTGTTTGATCTCGGCGTAATACAGCTCTCCGGGAAGAGCGTCTCTGTTGTAACCCGTCCAGTCTGTCACATTCCAGCTGTCCGCGGATGATCCGAATCTGCTAACGCCACCGGCGTGGATACCGAATCTGCTGCTGAACATCCACTCCAGATTTACACTTGCCGTTCCTGCAATAGTGGCAGTATTGGCCGATGCCGAAATAGAGTCGGCTCTGGTGTTCTGGGTGAGGTAACAGGCTTCAAATCCAGCGCCGACTCTCAGGGCGAGAGAGGGTGATGATAGAGGAAGCCTTGTTCCCATTTCGCCCCTGATGCCGATAGATGACATTCTGGGCATTATTCCTGAGAAGAGAGTGCCTGTGAGGGAAAAACCCCACTTGCATGTTCCTCCGGTGAACTCAGCCTGATTGGCAAGCCTGGTGGTTTCAGCCTCGTTACCGGTGAGGTTATCACCGGGAACGACTTCTGTGGGCAGCACTGCATAGGAAAGAGCAAGTATACCGGGAGTAGAATTCTCCACTGCGGTAACCCGGGCACCCTCCACCATCTTTCCGGCAATCAATCGACCTGTGCCCGAATGCTCAGTGGAATTCAAAATCTGAAGAATGCCGTGACTGCTCAGTTGCCGGTACTCTTCAGCGGAACGGGGAATACCCTGTGATAACGCGACAACCGAGAATACCATCCCTTTATCTATTCCGTTTTCAGTGCCCATGGGAATACTGAATACCGGACCACCTGCGACCGTGAATGTAAATTCATATGGGAATATTTCGTTCAGGCCTCTCTGAGCCACCTGAGTAACACCCTGTGAAGCCAGACTCTCAAGATCCACCGATGTCGAGCCAGGAAGGCTGCCGGAATACTTTTTCTCCCTTACAGAACCCAGAAGACTTCCTTCAGAAGTATAAAACCGACCGGTTATATCCACAGAGGTATTTTTTGTAACGAAGAGACTGTCAGCAGTACCGTGACTGACATCGGTATGAGGAGAGGATACATCAAGCAGCATGAACATATCGATATTCAGGTCTGCTGCCATTGCCCGCAGACGAAGATTCTGATCGTCCGGAGAGAGCTGATACTCAGAGTGAAGCGAAGCATCAACTACCTCAAATCGTCCGCTCCGGATAAATACTCCTTCAGCGGCGGTCTTGAGTTCTTCTGCATCATAGTTTTCCATGGCATCAGAAAACACCGGGATAACTGCGATCCGTGACAAATTGGTTTCGTCAGCCACGGCAGTTGCGGCAAATGAAAGTAACACCGCAATGAGAATTCTAGTGGTCATGGAAGATCTCCCTTCAGAGAAAGCAGCCTGTTTCAGCAAATTTATCAATCTCAGACTGGAATGAAAAGGGGTCAAAAGATCAGTGAAAAAGAACAGTTACCGCACAGTTGCCGTAACCCGTTTCAGGAATATCTATTACAGTACTGTCGGGAACATCCGGCCCGGAGACAATTCCAGCACTGCTGACCATGAAAACAAGTTGTTTCCCGGCGGAGTAACAATTCTGATGCTGAAGAAGGTCTATAAACGAGAAGAGAGCATCCCACACATCTCTCTGAATTTCGATGACTTCTCCGGATTCAAGGGTAAGTGAAACACTGTAACCTTCACCCTGCTGCGCAGGTGAGATATCAGCTGCCGCTTCCGCAGTATCTTCTGTTTGAGTTGAACATACACCTGAAGCAGCGCTGTAATGGCCGGCACTGCCGCCAATCACACCGAAACCGGCAGATTCCGTGGAAAAATCGCTGACACTTTGAAAAGACTCTCCACTTCCCCAAATTTTTTCTTCAGCATCCTCTGTATTGTCCAGTGCCGCATTACTGCCCCTAAGACATTCCATAGCCGGAACATCCAGGCTGACTGCCGTCTCCACATATTCCGCTGCGTAATCGCCCTCCAGTAGTATTTCTTCTTCCTCTGCTGATTCAGAGTCTGAGACTGACAAGCTCAAATCAACAAGCGATTCCTCCACAATCTCAGGCGGATCGGATTGACTGAAAGCCAACTCATCCTGTAAAATCTCTATCTCCTGTTCCATTCCCTCACAACCTCCGGCGATCATTTCTTCCATGGGAGCTGCTTCGGGAACACAAGAAACTTCATCAGCAGAAATCCGGGCGATGACACTGGTCTCCTCTGCTGCGATTTCCGAGAGAGAGGTTCCGGCACCATCCACATGGAATATTCTTATTCCAAGATATACAGCGCAAACAGTAGCAGCGATATACCATGCCCGCCTGGTCTGCCACCAGGGAATCCCCGGTTTAAGCCTTCTGCGCATGGTTTCAAAGTCTGCGTCCGCAGGATGAATCCAGGCCTTCCGCCATACGGATTCCATCTGTTTCTGAGCTGACACGAAATCACTGCAAGTACTGCATTGACTGATGTGATCCGAGATGCTGTTCGCTTCAGAGCCTGTGATTTCACCGTCAGCCCACATCATCAGAGTGCTTTTATCAGGACAGATCACAGCTCACCTCCAAGCTCACTGACAACAAAGGTCTTCACTGAACTTCGTGCCCGATTGAGTCTGGACATCACTGTGCCTGTTGCGATATCAAGGGTCTCCGCTATTTCCTCATAGCTCAGCTCCTGATCCACCCGGAGAACAAACACGGAACGCAAAGCCGGGGTCAGTCGTTCAACAGCCTTCTGCACCGCTCCAACCAGAAGATCTCTGTTGGATTCCTGAATGGTTGTATCAGCTGTGGCGGTCAGGCCACCTCCACCGTATCCTTCATCAAACTCCACCTCTGCCCGTCTGTTTCGGGAACGGGTAAGGTTAATAGCGGTGTTGGTAACAATTCTGTACATCCATGTAAAAAAACGATACTCAGTGTTAAAGCTGCCCATAGCCTTCATGGCCTTTATAAATGCTTCCTGGGTTATATCCCAGGCATCATCGTCACAGTTGCACATTCTTCTTGCCACCCTGAAAACCCGTTTCTCATACATTCTGACTATCTCCCCAAAAGCATCTTTGTCTCCCTGTACGGCTCTGTCAAGAAGCTCCGGTTCTGAAGCGGCCAATCCCGCTGTCAAAAAGTATACAAGGTGAAAGATCATTTCATTCCCTTAATCAGAAGTTGATTACTGCTCCCATACTGAAACCCGCATTTCCGTCAAATCTGGTGTTTTCCGCCTCGAAGCTGAAAAGATAAGCGTCAGCATAGGCATCAAGCATTCCAACTACCCATGCCCCGGCAGTATACCAGATATAAGTCCGCCGCAAACCGCTGTGATTATCATAACTGTTCTGCCAGGAAGCCAGCCCTGTTTCCAGATACATTTCTCTGGCGTGTTCAGCTTTGCTGTTCTCATAAAAAATAAGTCCCAGCAATCCCAGTTCGGCTGTTCCGTAAAGCAACCCCTTCACCGGCTCATCATTGTAGAACTGTCCCCACCCGGGAAGAACAAAGCTTCTTATGAGGGCTCCCTGAGGATTCCTGTACTCAATCACAGTGGAGTCCGCAGTTCCTGACTGCCGGCACAGGCAGAGCAGAAGGAAAACAATCTGACTCAGATGGTAACCCCTCTCGAGGAGGCTGATATGAATTCTGCCATTCTTCTTCTAAGTGAATCATCGGTTTCACCCGCGAGAACAGCTGCTACTTTACCGGCCATTGTGTCCGGGTTCTTGAAGAAGTAACGAAAAGAGTCTACAGCAAAAGCAATTTCTTCGTTGGAAAAGCCGTTGCGTCTGAGCCCCAGTTTGTTAATACCGATCATTCGCAGAGGCTCACCACCGGCCAGAGTAAAAGGAGTTACATCTCTGGAAACCCTGAAACCACCGCCAATCATTGAGTATTCACCAATTCTTGTAAACTGATGCACCGGTACAACACCGCCAATAATTGCCTTCCGCCCGATCTCGACATGGCCCGCAAGATTAACAGAGTTTGCCAGAATAACTCCATCGCCGATAATACAGTCGTGGGCAACATGGCTGAAAGCCATCAAAAAACAATCCGCGCCGATAACGGTCTTTCCTGTAGCGCTTGTTCCACAGTTAATGTTTGCCATTTCCCGGATCACTGTTCTCGCGCCTATTTCCAGAGATGTTCTTTCACCCGCGAATTTGAGATCCTGAGGGGGTGTACCAATTACAGCGCCGGGTCCGATTTTTACATCATCCGAGAGAGTGGTAATACCGGTCACCACAGCGTGAGCATCAACAACCACCCGCTCGCCCAGAACAACTTCAGGGCCAACAACAGCATAGGGTCCAATAGAAACCGATTCGGGCGCTTCGCACTGAACAATGGCTGTGGCATGTATCATTTTTTCTCCACCAGCATCGCTGTAAGCTCAGCCTCAACGGCTACTCTGTCGTCAACTCTGGCCACTCCGCGCATCTTCCACATCCGACCGCGCTTGCTGATCAACTCAAGTTCAAAACGGATCTGGTCGCCTGGCAGAACAGGCTTTCTGAATCTCACCCGGTCAATCCCGCCAAAAAGAACAAGCCATCTGCCGGGATCCTTAACGGAATCGAAAAGCATCAGCCCGCCGGCCTGGGCCATGGCCTCAATGACCAGAACTCCGGGCATAATGGGACTGCCGGGGAAGTGCCCCTGGAAAAAAGGCTCGTTGATAGTAACATTCTTGATGGCCACGATGCTCTTTTCCGGCTTGATTTCCAGCACTCTGTCCACCAGCAGGAAAGGGTAACGATGAGGAAGAAGATCCATAACATCGGAGATGTTCCACTGCCTTTCAGAAAGATCAGCCTTCGAAGTCTTTATCTTTCCCGCGTAGACTTTCATGATCTTTTTCACAAACTGCACATTCGAAGCATGGCCACTTTTCGCGGCGATAACATGCCCCTGAAGCCTGATTCCAAGAAGAGCCATATCACCGATAAGGTCAAGAACCTTGTGTCTCACCAGTTCATCAGGAAAACGAAGCGGGCTGTCGTTCATCACACCGTCATCACCAATTACAACCGCGTTCTCAAGGGTTCCACCTTTTATCAAACCCTTTTCCTGGAGAATCTTGACATCCTCGTAAAGACAAAAAGTTCTGGCCGGGGCGATTTCATTAATGAAACTTTCCCTGGTGATCTCAAGACTGATATACTGAGTTCCAATATGAGGATGATCATAATCAAGTGTGAAACTGATTTTAAGACCTTCGTAAGGAACAACAGTGAGACTTGCCCCGTGGTACTCCAGACTTACGGGATCGGTAATTACAAAAACCTTGCTGGGGTGCCCGTGAAGGGTCTCCACACCGGCTTCCATTAACACTTCTACATAAGAACGAACTGATCCGTCCGCCGGTTCGGGAGGTTCATCAGAGCTTATCTCAATGATCGCGTTATCAATTTCCAGACCGTAAAGGGCACTGAGTACATGTTCAACGGTATGAACCTCGTAATAGTTTTCACCCAGGGTGGTTCGTCTTGCCTGTTCCTCTACCATTCGAACATTCCCTGGAAAAACTTTTATGGTCGGACGCTGCTCAACATCGGTTCTTACAAAAACATAGCCGGTATCTGCAGGTGCTGGTTTAAATGTAATGGTGGATTCTTTACCCAGATGCAAACCGCAACCCGTGTAGGAAACCTGCTCTTTGAGAGTTGTTTGAAAACGATTCATCAGTCCTCAGTTTCTCCTGTTTTGCCAGCCTTCAGTTCCTTTACCAGCTCAATAATCTTCGGAAGTCTTGATACCGCAGCGCCAAGCCTTAGAGTTTCCATGTGAGGCCTTGCCGGATTACCCGAAACTGTTACACCCGAATCCACATCTTTGGTAACACCGGATTTGGCCGCAATAACAGCACCATCATTAATTACAAGATGTCCGCTGACGCCCGCCTGACCACCGAATACAACACCATTACCCACCACTGTACTTCCGGCGATTCCACTCTGAGCGGCAATAAAACACCCTTTACCAATACACACATTATGAGCCACCTGAATGAGATTGTCCAGCTTTGTGTGGTCTCCTATTTTTGTGCTGCCTGTGACTGCTCTGTCTATAGTACAGTTAGCCCCGATTTCAACATTACTGCCTATAATCACATTTCCGTTCTGCGGGATTTTTTTGTGTTCCCCTCCGGCATCCGGGACAAAACCAAAACCGTCGCTTCCGGCGACCGTGCCGGAGTGGATAGTAACATTGTTTCCCGCGCAGGTTCCGGCGAGAAGGGTTACATTGGGATGAATAATGCAATTATTTCCCAGAACGGCGCAGGGGCCGAGTACCGACCCGGAACCTATACTGCAGTTATCACCCACAACGCAGTCTCTGTCTATAACCACCGACGGGCCTATCCGGACATTCTTCCCTATGCGGGTGGAAGGGTGAATCACCGCTGAAGAGTGTATGCCGCTGAAGGCTGAGGAACGGTCAGGCCTGAAAAGGTGAAGTACCTTCCTGAATGCATCGTAGGCATCTTCAACAATGAGTACACATTCAGCAGAGGTCTCAACCGGACTGGAAACAATGACAGCCCTGGCATTTGTAGTACCCAGATATCCGGCATATTTCGTGCTGCCGTAGTAGCAGATATCAGATGGTCCGGCTTCCTGAATAGATGAAACGCCCGTAATCTGCGCGTCAGGATCACCTGACAGCATTTCCCCGTTCAGGCGGTCAGTGATTTCCCTCAGTGAAAGCGAATCAGTCATTACCGCTTATGACCCTGTCAATCACCTGATCGGTAATGTCCACAGAAGCCTCCGCGTAGACAACCTGACCGGCGGAAGCATCCAGAACCAGCTGTATGCCTTCTTCGCTGGCAATATTCATCACAGCTTCGTTGATAGCCGCGATAATGGGGTTGACAAGCTCCTCGTTGCGTCTCTCCATAAGACCTCCGGGGCCAAATACGCTGGAGAGATAAGCCTCGATCTGCATCTCCTTTTCATCCAGAAGGGCTTCCTTTTCCTGTCTTCTCTCGGGACTCATCATAAGAGTTCTGGAAAGATCCTCCTCAAGAACATCAATCTCTTCCTGAAGGGAATCCACGTGAAGCTCCCATTCATCCATCTCAGTCTCAAGAAGCTCCCTGGCATCGGCAACCTCCCCCAGAGATTCAAATACCCGGTCAGCATCAAACACCGCAACAGTCTGCGCAAGCAGCAATGCGGGAAGAACCAGAAAAACCAGCAATTTCATTTCTACTCCAATCAGAAGGATGCCCCCATCTGGAAATGCGGTTCCCAGCCGGGCTCCGGTCCATCAAAACCATATGCGTAATCCAGCCCCATAACACCAAGCATGGGAATTTCCACCCTGATACCCAGACCGGCTCCACGGTTCATAGATGACAGATCCACATCAGACCAGCTCTCCCATGTATTGCCGACATCTGTAAAAACAGCAAGCTGAAGCTGATCAATGATTCTGCACCTGTACTCCGCGCTGAGGATGAGCATCGTTCTACCGCCAACAGTCTCATATCCGTCCACAGCGTTTATCTCCCTGCTGCCATAGCCTCTTACGCCGTAGAACCCGGTTCCACCCAGCTGGAACAATTCGTATGCAGGCGGAGTCTCCCCGCCAAAACCGGCAATTGTTCCCATTCTTCCACCGAGGGTAAGGAAGAATTTCCACCATACAGGAACATGCCATGTGGAATCAAAGAGGTATTTCTGAAATCCTATATCTCCACCAAGAACCCCCCCTGTAAGATCCAGGCTGACCGTGTTCTTTGATCCTTCGCCGGGAAATATTCTTCTGTCCTGACTGTCCCGTGTTAAAGACAGCCTTACGGAGCTGTCCCACCGGGGCCAGTCTGTATCGCGAAGACTGTAGTAGTAACTATCGGAGTCATCTGTTATGTCGAACACATCAACCTTTTCAAGAGTGTACCTGATCGAGGCTGAGGTAAAATCAATCCACGGCAGAGGACGGCCTACAACAACAGAGCCTCCAGTGCGTCTTCTATCATATTCGCTGTAATTGCTGGTTGTGTGATAGAGCTCGCCACCAAGTGTCAATGGTGTATCGCGGAACCAGGGCTCTGTAAAGCTGAGTTTGATATTCTGTACGGTTTTTGAGAACTCATAAGTCGTGCCGAGATTCTGCCCCCGTCCGAAAAAGTTTGTTTCAGCCACTTCAAGGTAGCCGCTGAAACCGTCTGTGGCACTGTAGTTGGCGCCAATTCCGAATTTCCCGGTAGTTTTCTCATCAACCTCAAGAATCATATCCACATCGGGGGACCCCTCTATGGCGCGAAAATCAGGAATAACATCAGTAAAGTAGTTGAGGTAATACACATTCCTCAGTGAACGCATCAGAGCGGATCTTCTGAAAAGATCCCCGGGAACTACGGTAAGCTGTCGGCGTATAACATTATCAAAGGTACGGGTATTCCCGATAATCTCTACCTCACGGATGTGAGCCCTCTCCCCCTCCTCAACAGCAAAATGGATGTTCACGATTGAGTCAGCCGCGGAGGACGACTCCATCAGGGGAGAGACACCGGCATAAAAGTACCCGCGATCCTGATAAGCGGAGTAAAGGGTCTCAAGGGTCTTGTCCAGATCCTTGATTGAATATGCCTCGCCATATTCCATCTCACTGAAGGATAACAGCAGAGAATCAGACAACTCAATATTTCCACTTACAGAAACATCCCCGAATACCTTGTACGAGCCCTCATGTATTGAAATATCAATGTGGAAATGATCATCATCAGGAAGAAGATATCTATCAGTACCGGTGACCGCGGCATCCGGATAACCGTGATTGTGGTAATACTCTGCGATTCGATCAAGATCTTCCTCGAATTCTTCCGGCTTCAGCTTGCCGCTTCTCCAGAAGCTGTCCTGTTTCGTCTTCATCTCACCGCGAAGCTTTTCATCCGGGAAGACGGAGTTACCGGAAAACGCTATTTCCCCGACGCGGACATCCGGCCCCTCATCGCATACAAATACAAGTGTGCGCCGACCATCCGCGTCAGGTTCGTTCCAGCGATGGGTCACTGTGGCAAGATGACGGTTCTTCCCGGAGAACATACCCTGAATCAGATCAACTGCCCGATCAATATCATTGAGGGAAACTGTCTGGCCCGGAAATATCGCCAGCGTGTCAACCAGATCACCCTCGTTCAAACATCCTGAATTTTCTATTTCCAGGCTGGACAGGACGGGGTTCTCACTTACCTTTACTGTAAAATCAGCGCTGCCTCCGGTTGAGTCGGCAAGAACCTCAATGTCAGTAAAATAACCCAGACTGAAGAGATCCCTGACTCCCTGCGGGAGGGTCGACGGGAGAAATACACTGCCGGAGGAGAGACCAAGCGTCCGGATTATCAATGAATCTGAGACATAGGTGTTACCCTCTACCGTAACACTGGAAACAGGAATGGGAAATGCCACTCCGACCAGTATGAAAAACAGAAAAACAGTTAGTTTCATACATTCACCTCCACAGCTGAACAGTGAACCCTCTCTTCATCTGCAGAGGCAAATGAAAGAATGTCACCGTTCCGCCTGGCGCTGACTTTTCTGCCTCCGGAGAGTTCCCCGGAAACAAGTAAATCTGTAAGAGGATCTTCAAGAAGTCTCTGGATTGTTCTTCGCAGATGCCTGGCGCCCGCTTCGCGGCTGAAACCGCTTTCTGCCAGAAGGTCAAGAGCTTCATTTTCGATCACAAGTTCTATATCCAGTTCCTGCAATCTTGCCAGAATCTCCGCAAGCTGCATTTTTACGATCTTTCTTATATCATCCATGCCCAGAGAATTAAAAACTATCACGCTGTCCAGCCTGTTCATGAATTCAGGGGGAAAGAGTGACCTGGCGGAATCCAGTACGGCAGTTGCTTCCGACTCCGGGTTGTCTCTTAGAAATCCGACTGTTCCGCTGCTGCCTGTACTGTGATGTGAAAGATTGCCGGTCATGATGATTATGGTGTTACTGAAGTCGATCTTTCTTCCGTAGCTGTCAGTCATGGTTCCGTAGTCCATAACCTGCAGGAGCATATTGTACACATCGGAGTGAGCCTTCTCTATTTCATCAAGCAGAACCACAGAGTAGGGCCTTCTGCGAACCTTCTCTGTGAGCTGACCGCCATCATTGTAGCCGACATATCCCGGTGGCGCACCCACCAGTCTTGATCCGGAGAAGCCCTCTCTGTACTCTGACATATCAATGCGGATCAACGCGTTTTTATCTCCGAATACCTGTTCCGCGAGAATTCTCGCTGTCTCTGTCTTCCCTACGCCGGAGGGTCCGAGGAAAAGAAAGCAGCCGGTGGGTCTTCTATCGCTCCGGAGTCCAACGCGGCTTCTCCTTATAGCATTGGCTATGAGCTTTATTGCCGGTTCCTGACCGACTATTCCTCTTGTCATACGATCTTCAAGATCAGCAAGCCGGACAGTTTCACTTTCACCCACTCTGCTGATGGGAATCCCTGTCATTTCCGCGACAACCGCAGCCACATCATCCTGAGAAATCTCCACAGGCGGCAGGCTGTCAATCCAGTGGTTGCGGGAGTCTTCAAGTGCCTTCTCCAGTCGGAGAACTTCCTCGCTGAGTCTGGATACTTCTTTGAGGTTTCGCTTTTCTCCCGCTGCATCCACCGCATACCTCATGGCGAACAGTCTGTCATGAAGTTCAATCAGTGACTCGGGCGGACTTGATGCTCTGGCGTGAGCTCTGGCACCGGATTCATCCATAACATCTATTGCCTTGTCAGGCAGGTGTCTTCCACTGATGTACCTGTGAGCCAGAATTGCGCAGCTCTTAAGACTTTCGGGAGGGAATACCGCATTGTGATGCTGCTGATACCTGTCCTTCAGCCCTTCAAGTATCTCCAGTGTCAATTCCACAGAAGGGGGATCAACCGGCACAGGCTGAAATCTTCGTTCAAGGGCTCCATCCTTCTCTATCCTTCTTCTGTACTCGTCAAGAGTGGTAGCGCCTATGCACTGAAATTCACCCCTGGCAAGGGCCGGTTTCAGCAGATTTGCCGCATCAATAGCTCCCTCTGCCCCCCCGGCGCCAACAATGGAGTGTACCTCATCAATAAATAGAATAACATTACCGTCTTTGCGAATTTCTCTAAGCAGAGCCTTCAGGCGTTCTTCGAACTGTCCCCTGTATTTTGTGCCGGCAAGAACAGAGGCCATGTCCAGTGCCATTATCCTCTTGCCGTAAAGAGGCAGGGGAACCCTGCCTGTAAGAATCCTTAAGGCAAGTCCCTCCACTATGGCTGTTTTTCCTACTCCGGGTTCTCCTATGAGAACAGGATTGGACTTTTTCCTTCGGCACAGAACCTGAACAATTCTATCAATTTCACTGGATCTGCCTATCACAGGATCAAGCCCGCCCTCCGACCCGAGAAGAGTAAGATCACGGCAGAAGTATTCCAGGGCGGAAGTTGCCTTTTCCGGTTCAGGAGATCGCTTGTTCCCCGCCGCTTTCACGGCTTCCTGCAGCTTGTCGTAGTTAACTCCGTACTGCCAGAGCAGTGCTGATGATCCGCTGTCAATCCTGGCCAGTGCCAGAAGAAGATGTTCACTGGAAATGGAGACTGCATCCAGTTTCGCTGCCTGAGTTTTGGCGTCCGCAAGGATGGATCTTGAGCGAGGGCTCCATGTGAGATTTGTTCTGTCTATGCTGCTGGAAACCGGGCCATTGCGCAGATTGGCTCTGAGATGCGAACGCATCTCCCCGGTCTTCACGCCAAGCCCTCTCAAGAGAGCAGCGGCCCCGGAGCCGTCAATACTGAGAATAGCATAAAGAATAAATTCGCTGCCTATTTCTCTTCTGCCGGAGCGGGCAGCTTCCGCCCTTGCTTCAATAAGAGCCTTCCTGGCTCGGTCAGTATACTGTTCAGGCAAGAATGCCCCCTTCTATCGTCTTCACCGGAGAATTGAATTGATCCATGGAATATAGCAATTCATTTCCTTCCCGGATAGCATTTTTATCTTACTTGACTTCTCTCAAAACACCTGAACCAAGGGAAAACCTTCGATGAACCGCTGAAGCAAGATCCTGACTGTGAGTAGCCAGAAGAAATGATCGGCTTCCCTCTTCGGCCAGTTCCATTATCAGTTTTTCCACTCCCGCACTCGTATCGGCATCAAGATTTCCCGTGGGCTCATCAGCCAGAACTATGTCCGGCTTCATTATTATAGCTCTTGCAATGGCGGCTCTCTGCTTTTCTCCGCCCGACACTCTGGATGGAAAATGCGATGCCCTGTGGATGATTCCCACTCTCTCCAGAAGCCTGTCTGCCTTTCCAGAGGCCTCTTCGCTGCTCTCCCCGGCAATCAGACACGGCATCATCACATTCTCCTTCAGTGTAAACTCCTCAAGAAGGTGATGAAACTGAAAGACAAAACCGATCTTTCTGTTCCTGAGTTCCGCTCTTTTCCGGCTGCTTAATGCCCAGCCATTCTCACCGCAGATAAGCACTTTTCCTCTGTCCGGTCTTTCAAGAAGACCCAGAGCATGCAGCAGTGTACTCTTGCCCGAGCCGCTGGGTCCCGTTACCGCCACAACCTCACCGATTTTGATTGTAATATCCGCGCCTCTCAGAACCTGAATGGAAGCATCTGCGCTGCCGTAAGAACGGTGAATATCAAATGCTGAAAGTACAATTTCCCTATTCATATCTCAATGCTTCCGATGGCGAACGGGAGAGGGCGGAAAACGCCGGAAAAGTGGAAACAGCAAGACACACAAGAATTGTCAGCAGAGTTACAACAAGTGCTGTTGTCACGGGAAACACGCCAGGCAGTACATCTATCCAGTACACAGTTCCATCCAGTTTTATGGGAAAATATCTGTTAATCGTAAAAATCGAAATCCAGGAAAAAGCAAGACCTGTCACAGCTCCACTGCCTCCCAGTAAAAAACCCCTGAGAATAGAAATGCGGAACACTCCCGAAGGAGGAAGCCCCATGGCTCTCATTACTCCGATATCCCGCCGGTGTTCCATCGCGATCATAGTGAGGGCACTTGAAAGATTCAGAAGAGCAACTACCGTAATCAGTGCAAGCACGATTGTCATCGCGGCTCTTTCCAGCCCGAGAGCCTTGAACAGATTGCCGTGAAAGGCAAGAAAAGGTATGCAGCTCATGTATACAGGCCAGCCGCCACCGGCATACTCCCTGTAAAGAGCAGAGTTCAACAACTCTGATGCCTCTACCGGATCAGTGCCTTTTTCAACGAATGCCCCGAGGCTGGTCAGTTCTCCGTGGGCTCTGAAAATATCTCTGGCTGTATTCAGTGGAAGAATAACAAGGGAACTGTTGTACTCTTCCAGGCCGAAATCGGCAACACTGTCAACAGCAAGAGCCACTATTGTGTCCACCAGAACCCGACCCATTCCTGAAATTTCCACCCCGGCGGTAGAAGCGATTCTTATCTCATCCCCGGCAGTCACACCAAGTTCACGGGCCAGATCCATACCAATAGTCAATCCCGCATTGTTGCCGCCCCGCACCATAGCGCCTGATACGGTACCCGGCGCTCCGCTTACAACTGCCGGTTTCTCAAGCACGCCCTCAACACGGGTTATGCCCGGTATTTCGGAAGCAATGGACTGAACCGCTCCGAGGTCGAAATCATCCATGTGCCCGCCTCCGGGCAGATAGATATGCAATGGCGGATTCATGGCGGTAAGACCCGTGGCGACAGCCTCAGTGAAACCTCCCATAAATGCCTGAAGTATCACCAGAGCCGCAACACCAATGGCAACCCCCGCTATGGACAGAGCGCTTACCATTCTCACTACAGTGGAGTTGGCATCACTCCATACATGCCTTCGGGCAAGAGCCCACAACAGTTTCTGCTTCATTTATCCCTTCGGAGATGGGGAAACAGAATTGTATCCCTGATATTCTTCGCGCCAGTAAGAATCATTACCAGTCGATCCACTCCGATACCGAGTCCGCCTGTGGGCGGCATTCCAACCTCAAGAGCGTAAAGGAATTCCTGATCCACAACACCTTTTCTATGCTGGCTCAACGCTGCCTGGTTCTCCAGAACCTCACGCTGATAGAGAGGATCATTCTGCTCACTGAAAGCATTGCCAAGTTCCATACCCACAATAAATGGCTCGAATCTCTCGGTAATTCCGGGATCATCAGTCTTCTGTTTGGCAAGAGGAGAGAGTTCCACGGGGTAATCAATTACAAAACTGGGTTGAATAAGATGTGGAGTTACATAGTGGTCAAAGAGTTTGTCCATAAGGGTAGGTCTGTCTGTAATGTCATCTCCAAGACCAAGACTTTTAACAAGAGCAGAAAGTCGCTCTGTATCCCACTCGAAGAGCTCTTCCCCACTCTTCTCATGAAGAGTCGGAACAAAAGGAACTCTTTTGAAAGGCGGAGTAAGATCAACCTCATGACCACCGAACTCCACAACCGGCCAAACGCCTGCGGCCTTGGCCCCGGCTTCCACTATCTCCTCAAATCTCTTCATCATTCCGTTGTAATCTGTCCAGGCTTCGTAAATCTCAAGCTGAGTGAACTCCGGACTGTGAGTTCTGTCTATACCTTCATTCCTGAAATCTTTTCCTATTTCATAAACGCGGTGAATTCCACCTGATACAAGCCTCTTCAGGTAGAGTTCGGTTGCAATTCTCAGATAGCACTCTTCATCCAGAGAATTGTAGTGGCTGACAAAAGGATCAGCAGCCGCGCCTCCGTATATCTGCTGCAGTACAGGAGTTTCCACTTCAAGAAAGTCATCGGAATCAAGATAGTTTCTTATTGCGGAAACTATCCTGCTTCTTGCGATAAATCTGTTTTTTGAGGTCTCGTTCAGCACAAGGTCAATGCATCTGTGCCTGTAGATGAAGTCAGGATCGCTCACTGCGTCATGTACCTCTCCATCGGCATCGGTCTTAACCACGGGCATGGGACGAACAGCCTTCGCAAGAAGCAGAAGTGTACCCACTCTTACAGACAGCTCACCGGTGCGAGTAACAAAAAGAGCCCCGCTTACCCAGACAATGTCACCAAGATCCAGCTTTCCAAGAAGTTCCCACCCGGCCTCATCAAGATTCTTTTTATTGATGAAGAGCTGAATTCTTCCTGTCGGGTCTGTGATATCACAGAAAACGGTCTTCCCGTGCTTCCTTTTTGCCATAATTCTGCCGCTGGTGCAAAGCACCTCTTCAGTCTCCCCTGTAGAACGAAGAGCTTCCACGGGCAGCCTGTCGGGTGTACGGGCGGGATAAGGGGCAATGCCCATTTCCCTGATACCGGCAAGTTTTTCCAGCCGGTTGTCTATAAATTCATTTTCCTCAATTGCCATGTTACTTGCTCTTTCTCAGGTATTCTTCTATGAATTCCTGGATATTCCCGCCAAGAAATCCTTCAACATCGGAAATTTCACTGCCGGTTCTGTGATCCTTAACCATCTGGTACGGGTGGAGCACATAGGAGCGTATCTGGTGTCCCCATGAAACATCGCTTTTAGTGTTTTCCAGTTTCTCCCGTTCCTTCCGGCGCTTCTCTTCCTCCAGCTCATAAAGCCTGGCCCGAAGAACTTTCCATGCCAGCTCGCGGTTTCTGTGCTGACTTCTTTCATTCTGACAGGAAACAGCCACACCGGTTGGCAGATGGGTCAGTCGAACAGCACTGGAGGTTTTATTGATATGCTGCCCGCCGGCGCCACTGGCGCGGAAGACATCTGTTCTTACATCATCGGGGTTGATATCCACCTCAATGGAATCGTCCAGATCAGGCAGAGGAAAAACAGAGGCGAAGCTGGTATGTCTTCTGTTGCTCGGATCAAAGGGACTTCTCCGTACAAGCCGGTGAATGCCCTTCTCGGCGTGAAGATATCCGAAGGCATAGGGGCCCTTTACAGAAAGAACCGCCTCTCTCATGCCAACCGTATCGCCCGGTGATGTGTCCAGAACATTTACTTCAAAACCCTGTTTCTCCGCCCAGTAGATGTACATTTTCATGAGCATCTCTGTCCAGTCGTGACTGTCCACGCCACCGGCACCTGAGCGAACAGTGAGAATACAATCCGAGCTGTCATGCTCTCCTGAAAGCATCTGGCGGAACTCAAGCTGATCAAGGCTTTTTACAACCTCGCCCAGTCGAATCCCGGCATCCGTTCTGATACCGATATCATCCTCAAGCTCAAGAAGCTCAACAGCGGCGTCAAGGTCTTCCACCTTCACTGCGAGCTTTCCCAGAGGATCAGTCCAGTTCTGAATCTTTTTCAACTGCGCAATGGTCTCAAGAGCCTTGTTCCTGTTGTTCCAGAAGCCCTCTTTTGCCATTTCAAGTTCAAATTCTTTTTCTTTTTTTAAAAGGGTAACCAGGTCAAAGACGCTCCTTGAGCAGGCGAGCACGCTCTTCTGCCCCACGGATCTCCGTGACAAGCTCTTCGTGTGTCATTCTTCCTCCATAGCAGATAATAAGTGAGGGCGAATATAATACATTTCACTAATTCTTCCCTACATATCCTGCCTGAAAATAACAAAGTCAGCCATGTCGGGAGAGTACTCCTCACCTTCGCCGAGAACTGTCACTGCAAGGTACGAATCTGAAGAAATCTGATCGGGAATACCTGAGTGAAAGTCGCTGTGGAAACTGCCGCAGACAAACACAACCTTCTCATTAAAAATTGATCTGGCCATAACAGCGTCTTTAAGAAGCTGTGCCCGATACAAATTCTCCGGAGCAACCGGCATACCGTGCATCTGATCCCCAATTGCTTCCATAGTGGCCAGGAACATTTCTTTGTAAAGAGCATTCGAGGAATCAATCGAAATATCTTCGAAACCGGGCTCATCGAGGACAGCAGAAAAACCGCCGCGGGCAACCATTGCGGCAAAAGACCTGGGGACATTTGCTGCAATTACACGACAGCCGTTTTCTTTCGCGAATTCAACCATGGGAGCATAATCAGACTGATAATTACCCCAGGGCCGGGATTCAGCAAGAAATTCTTCTTCGCTTATTTCTCCGGCAAGGTACGCATCCAGAACAGGTTGCACATCTGTTTCAAACATTTCCAGAGCCAGAGCCCTGTCCCCGGAGGCAAGAGACTCCCAGATGAACAACTCCCATTCGTGGGCAAAAGAGTCGTCGTGTTTCTCTCCGATAAAAACTATGTCAACTTCCTGAAGAGCTTCAATCATCTCCGCTGCGGTTACCACATCGGCACCACTGTGAATCACTCCGCCGGGAACCGGGGTTATCGCGCACAAAGCCATGAAAAGCACCATTTCCACTCCTTATCAAGTCAGTAATTCCGGAGGTTTCTCCTCTGGGAATCAATTACAAAACCAGCAAGAATACCCGCAAAGTAACATAGCAGATCGGACCATTTGAAGCCGAATCCCAGAATCAATCCGCCAGCTTTCGTATTCCGAACAGAGTTGATCCATTCCGCCTGATAGAGCTGACTGAACTCAACAGCAAAAGAGATCAGCAGCGAGATAAGCAAAAGCTCCTTTGCCCCCGCACCCGGTGAAACAAAGGCCAGACAAAGGTAAAGAGCCAGGGCCCACAGTGTGTCCCCGGCATAAACCTGAACAAACTGCGGCAGAACAGAAGCATAACCTGACCTTGAAAAAAGACCCGCCGCAACAACCGGCAGCAGCAGAAAAAACAACTTCAATCTACTTCTTCTGCCGCTGCAACTCAATTCCGGTACCCCCTTCGAAACCTTCTGCCGACTTTAAGAAGTTCAAATACGGTAAGGAAAATCACAGTTGATCCTGCAATACACAACCAGTCATTCAACCTGAGTGGCGCGAAGTACAGGAATTCCGCAAGAATTGGAATATTCACAAACAGCAGGATCAACCCGGCGGAACCTGCTATTGACCAGAGCAGAGTGCTGTTGGTGAAAAAATTTCTGTTGAAGACAGATGTGTAGTAGTACCTTCTGGAAAGAACATTGACAAACTGGCAAAATGCGATTGTCAGGTAGGCAAGAGTAGTGGCCCTCATGTAATCAACGGTTGAGGGTTGTCCACTGAGGAAAGTAATTCCATCCCTGATTCCGCTGTAGGCATAGTTGCCAAAAGCCAGTAAACCGATCAATACACCCAGAAGAAGCACTTCCGTCGAAGTTTCTCTGTTCATTATGTGAGCTTTAAGGTCTCTTGGCGCTTCTCTCATAATGCTCTTTGAAGAGGGATCAAAAGTCAGAAATGTAAGAGGCATAATTTCCGCGAGAAGATCAATTGCCAGTATCTGAATAGCCAGAATAGGTATGGCCCAGTCACCCATAGATACAGCGATCAGCCCCAGAATAACAACACCCAGCTCAGCGGCATTGGTGGTCATGGAAGCAAGTACAGTTTTCTTAAGGTTAGTGTAGATTGTGCGGCCTTCCTGCACTGCATACACCAGGGAGGTAAAACTGTCATCAAGAAGAATAAGCTCGGCGGCTTCCTTGGATACATCAGTGCCGGTAATACCCATGGCGACTCCGATGTTTGCCTTCTTCAGGGCCGGGGCATCGTTAACTCCGTCACCGGTAACGGCAACTACTTCACCCTGATCCTCAAGAATAGTCACGATGCGAAGCTTGTGCTCGGGGTTCACGCGGCTGAAGACTACAGCCTTCCCACCCGCAAGAATTTCACCAAGTTTTTCATCATCCATGTTCTCAAGGTCAACACCTGTGTAAACAAGTGGATCGCCATCCGGAGAAAGACCAACCTCTCGACCAATGGCCCTTGCTGTAATGGCATGGTCACCTGTCATGATAATTACACGAATCCCTGCCTCAT
>JAUVIS010000202.1 GCA_030592635.1 Candidatus Fermentibacteraceae bacterium
GCGATCACTACCGCATCGATTTCCGGATCATTGAAAATGTCCCCGGCATTAAGGGTTTTGCGGCAGGTTGGAAATCTCTCTGCTATCTTACTTAAGCGCCCTGGATCCCTGTCGCAGATAACAATCTTGTCGCTTCTTCTGTTGGCGACAATGTTTCTAAGAAGATTGGGACCCCAGTAGCCGAGTCCTATCACTCCGATGCTGGCCATTTTTACCTCCGGATTGCGTTGAACTATTACTGCACTCATGGCTGAAAGCTACAACAAATGAAATCAATGGTAAAGAGATGATCTGGTCAGGACTTATTAAATAGTCTCTGTGGCTGTGTCATTTCGGCACAGCATAGGGCATGCTTTTTGCGCTGTGCAATGATATTAGTTAAAATTAGACAATATATAGCGTTCACTCTTGGCCTGAGTTTTGCTAATGTAAAAGGTAAAAGGAGAAAAACATGACACTTGAAAAATTGACAATAAAGGCCAGAGAGGCAATTACCGAGGCGGTTAACACAGCTTCCTCCGCAGGCAATCCTGAGGTTACTCCGTTGCACATACTTTCAGCACTGGTTCAGGATGATTCCGGGACAATTCCCGGAGTGATGAACCGACTCGGAATACAGCTCTCTACGCTTGCTCACGGAATTACAGAAGCCCTCAGCAGCCTTCCCCGATCTTCGGGTGGAGCGCAGCCGGCTTTGTCTCGTTCCTCTCTGAATGTACTGAAGGATTCAGAGAAGATTTCCCACAGGATGAAGGACGATTTTACAGCCAGCGAGCACCTCTTTATGGGTATCCTTTCCGTCAGAGGGCAGGCTTCCGATATTCTTCAGAAAGCAGGAATAACTGAGCAGAATTTTCTTGAGGCTCTGTCGGAGATAAGAGGATTCTCAAGGGTTACAAGCGAGAACGCGGAGGACAGCTACGAGGCTCTGAAAAAGTACACAAAGGATCTTACCGCTCTTGCGAGACAGCAGAAGCTTGATCCTGTCATTGGCAGAGACGATGAGATAATGCGCACAATGCAGATACTCTGTCGGCGCAGAAAGAACAATCCGGTGCTTATAGGCGAACCGGGCGTTGGTAAAACTGCTATTGTGGAAGGTCTGGCGGGAAGAATCGCAGAAGGTGATGTTCCTGAAACTCTCAAGAATAAAAGTCTCATGGCACTGGACATGGGCTCCCTGATCGCGGGAGCAAAATTCCGCGGCGAGTTTGAAGAGAGGCTCAAAGCAGTTCTTTCCGAGATATCGGCCAGCGAGGGAAGGGTAATTCTTTTCATTGACGAGATGCACACTCTTGTAGGAGCCGGAGCAGCTCAGGGAGCAGTGGATGCCGCGAATATGCTCAAGCCCGCCCTTGCCAGAGGGGATCTGCACTGTGTAGGAGCAACAACTCTTGACGAGTACAGGAAGTACATCGAGAAGGATGCCGCTCTTGAGAGGCGATTTCAGCCTGTTCTGGTAGAGCCGCCTTCGGTGGAGGATACAGTTAACATCCTGAGAGGTCTCAGGGAGAAGTACGAAGTTCATCATGGCATCCACATACAGGACCCGGCACTGGTGGCCGCCGCTGCTTTGAGTGACAGATACATTTCCGACCGGTTCCTGCCGGACAAGGCGATAGACCTTGTTGATGAAGCGGCAAGCCGCCTTCGGATCGAGATAGACAGCATGCCTGCTGAAGTTGACGCCCTCAAACGACAGATTACCAGACTTGAAATTGCCAGCGAGGGGCTGAAACGGGAGCGGGATAAAGCTTCAAAGGTCAAGCTGGGTGAAGTGAAGAAGGAGATAGCCGACCTTAAAGAAGAGTATTCTGCTCTGGAGGCAAGGTGGAAGAACGAGAGAGAGGCAATCAACAGAACCAGAGAACTCTCAAGAAAAATGGATGATCTTCGGATTCAGGAAAAGAAAGCTGAAAGAAATGGAGACCTATCCGAGGTCGCCCGGATAAGATATGGCGATCTCCGAACCGTAACTGATGAGCTTGAAACTGCAAGAAAAGACCTTGCGGCTCTTCAGGAAAACGGCGCAATGCTCACAGAAGAGATAACTGCGGAGCAGATAGCAGCAGTGGTTTCCAGGTGGACCGGTATTCCCGTTTCCAGAATGCTGGAAGGCGAGCGGGAAAGACTTCTTCACATGGAAGAGGGCTTGAAGCAGAGAGTTGTTGGACAGGATGATGCCGTGGGCTCAGTTTCCAGAGCCATACGCAGAGCAAGGGCAGGAGTTCAGGATCCCAATCAGCCCCTTGGCAGTTTTATCTTTATGGGACCTACCGGTGTGGGTAAAACTGAGCTCGCAAAGAGTCTTGCTGACTTTCTCTTTGACAGCCCTGAAGCCATGATAAGAGTGGACATGAGCGAGTTCATGGAAAAACACTCAGTATCGAGGCTTATCGGAGCCCCTCCGGGCTATGTGGGTTATGATGAAGGCGGTTATCTCACAGAAGCCATTCGAAGAAAGCCTTATTCGGTAGTTCTGTTTGATGAGATAGAAAAGGCGCATCCTGATGTGTTCAATGTGTTTCTTCAGATCCTCGACGAGGGGAGACTCACAGACGGGCAGGGCAGAACTGTGGATTTTCGCAACGCCGTACTTATTATGACTTCAAACCTGGGGAGTGACTGGATTGGAACTGTCGGCAGGGAACTTGCGCCTGAGGAGAGGAAAAGAAGGGCAACACGCGAGCTTGAAGCGAGATTTCGACCTGAGTTCCTCAACCGGATTGATGAGGTCATAATATTTGATTCGCTTTCACGGGAACAGATCCGGGGAATTGTCTCAATCCAGATACAGAGGCTTAATTCTATACTCGCTGGCCAGAATCTTTCAATTTTCGCATCAGAAAGTGCTCTCAACCATCTTGCTGAACTGGGATATGACCCGGCTTATGGCGCAAGACCTCTGAAGCGTGTTATCCAGCGTGAGATTCAGAACAGACTTGCAGAGGCTATCCTGAAGGGAGAGATCCCCGAGGGAAGTACAGTCAGAATTGATCTGGATGGAGATTCCCTGGTTTTCATACCCGAATAATGCCAGTGCTGTATTGTCGGACTCGCTCCTAATCTGCATATTCGCACTTCCACAGGAAGGGGTACCGTTTGAGGATTGCGCTTGTTGTTCCCCCATGGGGACCTGATGACATAAGAGCCAGAGACACCCGGGGGATCAGCGGTTGCTGGCCCACCCCCGGGCTTCAATATGTTGCAGCGGCTCTTCGGGATCGCGGGCATCAGATTAAATTCCTTGAGGGTTTTTTCTATACAAATGACAGAATGCGTCAGA
>JAUVIS010000106.1 GCA_030592635.1 Candidatus Fermentibacteraceae bacterium
GCAACTGAAAATGTACTGCAGAGACTTGTACTGCAGATACTCTCTGAGCATAGCTCTTTTAAATACTCCTGGAATGGAAGGGAAAGAGGCGTATACAATTGAAGAATCAAGCATTTCTCATCACCTCGATCAACATGGAAAGCTTTTTTTTCAACCACTTCTTTGCGAATCTGTCAGCGATATTAGTCAGCAGCCCGAGATCCAAACTGTTAAAAACCTCACCGTCAAAGCGAAGCTCATGCATATCATTCTCAGTACGAACACTCCTTCTCAAGTAAAGAAAATCAACGACTGCCTTCTCCGGAGTGGCCATCAGACACTTGTTTCTGATTCCCTGAAGCACCTGACAGCCGAAAAAGAACTCAGGTTGAACTGTTCTGTATGAAAACACACACAAAGGTGATTCAATCCTCCTGGTCTTTCTGGTGCAGACAGATGTAACCGAGAGCACAGTCTCGGGAATTATCCCGTGATAAGACAATGCTGATTCCACTGAAATACAGGATGGAGTGTATATCCTGTTAGCCACGGCATACACATCAATTTCATCATGCACAACTCCGGGCAGAGTATAAAAGCCCGGGGTCACCATGATAACCTTGCCGTCACGCTTCCATCTGGAAATTGTCTCCTGGCGAAGACCCGGCATAAACAACCCGAGATCTGCCAGGCTGACCACCGGCAGCTTGCGGGCAAGATCAGCGAATTCATTCAGCCTCATGATATCTCATTTCTATTTTATGACATCTTAATCATAACATAGAAATACACACGAGTAAACCCGCAACAATATGGATTACTACAGAATTGTTTTACAAATAGATCTGGATGATATCGTGATTTTCGAGAATCAACTCTTTAAATGATGAAACTCTCATTGTCCAGTTAGCATGTTAAACTTTTTCAGTTTTTGTGCTAATCCCAGAGTAACTTCAGCCAGATATGTCCAATCTATCCAATCGTCATGTCCTTCAATAGTGTCAGGAATATTTTCCGGGAACTCCTCATATGACTGCTGATATTTCTCTTCATATCCGGCAATTTTATCGTGTAAATCATTGAACCGCTTTTGAGTAGATAAAAGTCGCTTGCTCACCACATCTCTTATGGCCTCCATATAGATTGTTTGACTTGTTTCCGCTGCAACATCTCCAATTGCTTTGGGAACCTTAATAACGACTTCTGTATACTTTATATCTTCCTTGCTGTGCGTATGTGCCAGAATATCACCTCCTGCTCAAACCCTGATCTATTCTACAGCAGCTTCTTCTTTCCGTCAAACAGAACTGTAAGTTCATTCAAGAAGCAATCCCCCGCCTGAGGGTGATTCCCTGGGAAATATCTTATACCCCATATTTGTGTAGCCCCGAAGGCGGCGACTCCACATTCTGGAGAGTCTGGGATTGTCCTGCTCAATGTAATCGTAGATTCTTACATCGCTCTTGGTGTCCATGGCTCTGTGAAGCCGTCCCGCGTACTGTTGCAGCGTACCTTTCCAGGAAATAGGCATGGCAAGCACAAGGGTGTCAAGCTGAGGGTGATCGAAACCCTCGCCTATAAGCCTGCCGGTGGCAAGTATGACATGAGGAGTGGAGGGATCAAGTGAAGCAAGGACATTGAGTATTTTTGCCCTCTTACCTTTGGAAATTCGTCCATGCAGCACAAACAACTTTTCAATATAACCGGACAGCAGCTTTTCCAGAATCTCCAGATGTGCTGTTCTTTCTGTTAGTACAAGTATCTTCCGCCCATCCCCGTAAGCGGCAATAACATCATCTGCGATTACCCTGTTTCTGGAAGCGTCATTCACAACGGCATGAAACACATCCTGAATGGGCGCGTCTGCAGACACATGCGGTTGCGGGATTACCAGAGTCCAAACCTCCTGACGAAGGGATTCAACACCCTTTTCCGCAACCCTGTATCGCACAGGACCACATTGCATAAAAACAATGGGGTGCTGCCCGTCCCGCCTGACAGGAGTTGCTGTAAGACCCGTTACATACTTCGCCCCTGCCGTCTTCAATACGCTTTCAAAGGAGTATGCTGAGATGTGGTGACATTCATCAACTATCACCTGACCGTAGGATTCCAGCAGCTCATTAGGATGCTCCGCTCTCGCAACTGACTGAATCACCGCGATGTCAATACATCCTGAAAGTTTTTTCTTTCCACCGCCGTACACTCCCGGCGTTCCCTCAGGCAGATCCAGAAATGTCATCAGGCTGGACTTCCACTGCTCAAGCAGACCGGTTCGGTGTACAAGTACGATGGTGCTTACCCTGCGCCGGGCAATCATTGCCGCTGCAACGACTGTTTTTCCGGAAGCGGTGGGTGCGGAAAGAACACCGATATCAGTTTTCACCATCGCTGCCACAGCCTTCTTCTGCCCGGGCCGCAGCTTACCCCTGAATTTAACATCTATCGGAATTCCGGAGTTTCGTCTGTCCTCAAGCTCCACCGCTATGCCATTTGCCTCCAGAAGATCATTCAGCGAATCCATGCACCCTCTGGGCAATCCAATATGCTTCGGGTAGTTTTCCGCGCAACCGATTACCCTTGGTTTGTTCCATACCGGCAGCCTCATTGCCTGTGCCTTGTAGAATTCAGGATTGCGAAAAGCAGCAATTCTCACAATCCTGTTCATCAAAACAGGCAGAATCCCCTTCTTCTCCACAAATATCTGATTTGCGCTTACTACCTTTACAGACACAGGCAGCTTTCCACCAATCCTCTTTCCGGCATCGGAGTGCACTTTCCACGGTGATGAACATTCCTCTTCAGTAAAAGCAACATCAAGGGTGTTCCCGGAATAACCCAGTTGCTCAACAATGGAAAGGATTTCTGATCGATCGATTCGACGAATTGAAGCAAGATATTCCCACTGATCAGAGAATGGCTTAAACTCTGAGTCAACGAAAACGCTGCACCCTTTCCTTCTGGAATTCTTCTGAAGGGGCAGGGCTATCAGGTTGCCAAAACCACCTTTGGGCACTGTATCCTGGCTGGGAAACATCCGGTCATAGCTTGCAAGTGAAAGCTGTCTGACTCTTGAGCATGTATGGCTGATAAGCGCAGTACCGAGTTCACGGGCTTCGTATGCCGGAATCGCACTGCTGAAGAAAATCCAGATATGCGCCCCCGTACCGGATCTGGAAACTTCAACGGAAGCCGGTATTCCGAACTCCATGCAGGACTCCATAAATCCCGAAGCATCCTTCCGCCACTCGGCGTCGTCAAAATCAAGCGCGAGCCACCAGCAGGTATCATCCAGCTTTAAGGGAAAGATTCCCACCGTGTGATCACCGGCAAGATGCCTGTAAATCACATCATCGGTGAGAGGCAGAAGTTTTCGACGATCACACTGCGAACACTTCACCTCGGGCTTCCTGCAGATTCCCGGTTTCCACTCATTCCCGCACGCCGGAGAATATCCCGCCCTGCCTGCTTTAGACTCCCAGCGAAGAGCGAATACATCACTGCGCCCTCTGAACAGACTCTGAAATAGTTTTATCTTCTCGTCAGGTTGCATTACTGAAGCAGTTGAGGAAACATCAGGCTCTTTTTGGGAAATATCTGAAATGACTTCAGCGGCTTCACCTGGAATCAGAATCCTGTTCCTGTGAAGAAGCTCCTTCAGAAAGACAATTTCTTTCCTGAGCATGAGAATCTCTTCCATTTGATCTGAAATTTTTCAGCTCCCTAATAAGACAGACAAACAGTCCCATCTTCATCAAAGAAAACTCACATTCGGCAGGAGTACAAAGTGTTACTTGAGATACGCTGTATCGATAAACTCGGAAGGATCCAATGAAAGAGCCTTCTCCAGCGGCACTCCATCTCCTCCAATGAGAAGAGTCTCCGATGAAGAGAATTTCTGTCTGAACAGATCCATACCCCTGCGAGAGTGCCCGTGTGTTCCAGAGAACACCTCCAGACCGGCAGCAACATTTCCTCTCCGGTAAACAAAATTGACTTCACGATCTCCAAATTTCCAGTAATTCAACTCTTCATTATGATTCCTGTCGATTTCACCATAGATGTATGCTCCTACAGCCGCCTCAACAAACCACCCTCTGATATGTGGATTCTCCCTGATTATGCTCTCGTCAATTCCCTGCACAGCACTTATCAAAGCTGTATTCAACGGCAGCAATTTCGGACTTGAGCCTCTCTTTCTAACTACACTGCCGGAATACTTCTTCAATCCGGCAATAAGCCCTGCTCCTTGCAGCAGATCAAGATAGTGAGCAAGAGTTGTTGTATTTCCCGTATCTTGAAGCTGACCCAGCATCTTCGTATAGCTCAGTATCCTGCACGGATATTCACAGGCAAGCATGAAGAGGTTTCTCAGCAGTATTGGTTTCTCAACTCTGGCCATCATAAGAATATCTTTTGAAATGGAAGTCTCTATCAGGGAATCAAGTATGTAGCTGCGCCACCGGGCAAAATCGCCAATCAGATCCGCTCCCCCCGGATAGCCTCCGTAGATAAGAAACTGATCAAGATTAAACCCGAATGAACTTTGCATTTCCAAAAAAGACCAGTGTCCCATACGTATAACCTCAAATCGTCCCGCAAGGCTTTCAGACAAACCTTTCTGTATCAGCAAAGCTGAAGAACCCAGAAGCACAACCGTCATGGGAGTCTTGAGGCTTACCTCCTGATCCCACAAAAACTTAACGGCTTCCGACCAGTTCGAAATCTTCTGGATCTCATCCAGAATCAGGACGGTTCGGGTTTTCATGTTTTGAATCCTGGCTGCATTCCATCTTTCTTCAATCCACACGGTTCCACTGGATACAGGCAGATCTGCAGAGGCATACAGTGTATTCACGCCCTCTTTCTCAAGAGCTTCCATCACCTGCCTGACCATTGTGGTTTTACCAACCTGCCTGGGTCCTGTTACTACCTGAATGCGTCTGACCGGTTCCATCATGCGGGAAAATAGAACGCTGAACTCTTTTCGCTTGTACATTTCTCTCCATCTACTCAATAGGTTGAGTAATATTACTCAATCCATTGAGTACCTGTCAAGTCATGATACATTTTATTTACATTCTTTCCTGACATTCAAGGCTTTTTCGGAGTGAATACGATTAATCACTTGCTCTCGGAGCAGGAAGGAAGCTTATATCCGGTTTCAGCCGTTCTGACTGTCGAAGAGTTCTTGTCGCCCCGAAATCTATATGTTTCTATTTTTTTGTTCAGTTCGTAGAGTTCACTTAACTCTCTGAGAATTCTGTCAATCCTTTTTTCTTCCATTGCCCTGCAATCTTTTAATGTCTGCCAGATCCTGATCTGAACTTCTACGACTTTTCATCCATATCAAATCCTCCCTTGAGGCTACACGCACTGTTCCGTATACTGACTCTGCCGTCAGTGCATTCTTGAGTATCTTCCGAGTCCTCAGCATGTTTGCTGTAAGAACATCCAATTGCATACACTCATCCCCGTCAATCTTTACAAATCTGTGTAATGTCATATCAGTTTTCCGGAATGTCCAGGGGGATGCGGATTCAGAATACCCGATTCCTGACAACAGACTTATCAATACATCTATATCACCGGGTAACAACATGATGTCAATATCCCTGGTAAATCGGGCTTCATCATGAAAAGCCATTGCTACACCGCCAACTAAAGCATATTCCAGATTGTTGTCGTCTATCACAGAAACTATTTTCTGAAACTCTTCAAATATATTCATACCTGCCTCCAGTCTATTCGATAATATCAATCAGTACAAATACTGTAAAGTCTCTGATACTCGTAATACCTTTTCTCTCATCGCATTGCGATACAAAATACTCAAAGATGGTGCTTTTTGCGTACCCGTTAAACCATAATTCATTTTTCAGACTGTACAAAATAGAATGCAGTTTCCACTGCCCGGATGTTTTCCAGCCCGATATATTAGCGCTTATCAGAAATTCAGATTTTCATCGGAGAAAGGTACACTATGGAAAACGCCACCACCATTCATCTTGTTACTGAGAAGACCCAGATTGCACGAAGACAAAAAAGAGCACTGGATGATATCAAGAGCGTAAAGAACACAGGTACACACCCGCTCTTCAGTACATTCGAGGTCATCTCACGAACTGAGCGCAGTTATACCGTACACATCCGTTCTGTGGAGCAGTTGATCAATTCCTGCACCTGCCCTGATTACAAGACTAACACTCTGGGTACCTGCAAGCACATAGAAGGAGTTCTTCTGCATCTGCACAAGACCCTGGACAAACGATGGGAAAAACTTGCCAGCGAAGCCCTCCCTCACAATCAGATTTATCTGCACCGCTCTGATCAAGTTACTGTGCGAATAACACTGCCACTGCCTTCCGGTTACAGCGATGAGCCTCTGTTCCGGATGCTGAACAGGTATTTCGATTCGGAAGGAATACTCCAGGGATCCGCACTGCACAGGCTGCCAGCTCTGATACAGGAAATCAGTTTCCTGAGTCTGGAACTGCGGGAAAAACTGTTTATTCATGATGATGTTCAGAACTATCTTGAATCCCTGCAACACCTGGATTCAATAAAGCACCAGAAGGAATGGTTCCTCGGGCAGATAGAAAAGGGCAACCGATCAATGGAGGTTTTGAAAAGCAGCCTCTACCCTTTCCAGAAAGAAGGGGTTCTTCATCTGGCGTTCGGCGGGAGGGTTTTACTGGCGGATGACATGGGGCTTGGAAAAACTGTTCAAGCCATCGGTGCCATTTCCCTGCTTCACCAGCTTCGAGATATACAGCGTGTGTTGATAGTCTGCCCCGCCTCACTCAAACACCAGTGGGAGCGTGAGATTCACCGCTTTACCAATTTTTCAACCAATGTGATCAGCGGTCCGCTTAAAGCCAGACAGCAGCTTTATCGCAGACCAGCCTTCTTCA
>JAUVIS010000122.1 GCA_030592635.1 Candidatus Fermentibacteraceae bacterium
AAAGTGTTGAAATACCCTACGGTTCAAAGAAGTTTGTTGCATTCGGAATTGCCGCGGCACTGGGAAAAGAAATGGAGAATTCGGACAATGGCTGAGGCGAGAGATCCGTTCTGGGGAGTGGTTGCGAGCTTTGGAGTTGATCAGATGTTTGTGCTGCCTGAGTGGGTTCAGAAGAAAGCTGAAGAAGAGGGTAAGCAAGCTGCTTCACACGAAGGAATACTGGGGAAAATGGCCGCGCTGGAGAAGGAACTGGAAGGGTGCATGAAATGTCAGCTGGGCTCTACCAGAAAGAACATTGTGTTCGGGGAAGGAAACCCCGAAGCGGGGATTCTGGTTGTAGGTGAAGGTCCTGGAGCTACCGAGGATGAAACAGGAAGACCGTTCGTTGGCCGTTCTGGAAAACTTCTTGATAAAATATTTGCTTCCATTGATCTGGATCGAGAAAAACTGTTCATCGCCAACATTGTGAAATGCCGTCCGCCAAACAACAGAACTCCGTCCGCTTCCGAATCCGAAATTTGCGGGAAGTTTCTTCAGCGTCAGATTGAGATAATGAAACCCGGGATAATTATTGCCCTGGGAGCCAGCGCCGCAAGAAATCTTCTTGATACCAGAACAGGAATCGGCCTCCTCAGGGGAGAATTCCACAGTTACATGGATACACCTGTTCTGGTCACATACCATCCAGCGGCGCTTCTTCGCTCTCCCGCACTGAAAAGACCGGTATGGGAAGATATGAAAAGACTGAAATCCTTTATGAAAGAGGCAGCACTGCCTCGACAATCCGGAGAAAAGCAATGACTGAAGGCAGAAAACAACCGTGGAGCGCCGAGGCGGAAAAAGCTGTTCTGGCGGGGGTACTCTTTTCCCCTGAGATCGCGATTGAAGTGTTTGCTTCACTGTCGGAGAATGATTTTTACGACAGCAGACATCGCAGAATATTTCTGGCAGCCCGAACTATTGATTCAAAGGGTGAGCCAATTGACTATGTCACAATATCAAACGAACTGGAGCGGATCGGAGAACTGGAGGCAGCGGGAGGTCTTGAGTATGTGACTGCCCTTGATGATGATCTGCCGTTTCTGTCCAATGTACTCAGCTACAGCAGGATTGTAAAAGATACTTCTCTGCTGAGGCAGTTCCTGTCCATAGCCAGTCAGGGAATGAACAGGGTTTTCTCAACCAGTGTGAATGCCAATGAACTCCTTGATGAGGTCAGTCAGAAGATATTCGACATAGGAACATCTTCTTCCCAGAAAGACTTCTTCAGGGTAAGCGAGCTAACCACAGAAGCAATTCACGAGTTTAGAACCATGAGAGACGCAAAGGACGGAGTAACCGGTTTGTCAACAGGGCTTGAGCCCCTGGACAGATTGACAACGGGTTTCCATGCCGGAGAGATGAATGTGATCGCTGCCAGACCCGGTGTGGGAAAAACCAGTCTTGCCTTGAACATGGCCCGCCATATTGCCACACAGGGCAAGGGATCTGTTGTTTTCTTCAGCCTGGAAATGACCGCCCGTGATCTTGCGAAGAGACTTATCAGCTCTATGGCCGGAGTTGGTATTCAACCCATCATTGATGGTACCCTGGCTCCTCATTTCTACGCTGATCTTGACAGGGCAGCAGCTGATCTCAGCGATCTCCCTATTTTTATCGATGACAGCGCATCTATTTCATCAGCGGAGATAAGGGCAAAGACCCGTAGACTCGCTCAGAGGGAAAAGGATGGTATCGCGACAGTTTTTGTGGATTACCTGCAGCTTATGCAGGGGGCGGATGATGTGGAAAACCACCAGCTTAGAGTGGCAAAGAATTCCTCGGATCTTAAAGGGCTTGCCAAGGATCTGAAGATACCGGTGATGGTTCTTTCGCAGCTCAGCAGGGGTGCCGCCAAGCGTGAAGGTCCTCCGAGACTCAGTGATCTGCGTGATTCAGGCGCAATTGAGCAGGATGCTGATATGGTAATCTTCCTCCACGACGAGAACGCCGATTCCGGGAAAGAAGATGACCGTGCGCAGGGCGGACTCAGAAGGATTCTTCTCAGGATAGCGAAACAGAGGAAAGGCCAGAGGGGTGATATCAGGCTTATCTTCAACGCTTCCACTACGACTTTCTATCCGGATGAAACCCAGGACGACGGGTTTTGATGGCAGGGAAAAAACCGAAATCAGTTTTCTTCTGTACCGAATGCGGCGGTGAATCTCCTGTCTGGGCGGGGAGGTGTCCCCACTGCGGCAGTTGGAACACCATGGTCGAGGAAGTTATTGAGAGAGCGGCAGCTTCTGCGGCAACCGGATATTTGTCAAGAGTGGAAGCTGTCAGTATAGTCGATGTGGATATTGAAAAAGGGGAAAGGATCTCCACTTATATCGGGGAGTTTGACAGAGTACTCGGCGGCGGTGCCTTCAAGGGCTCCGTTATTCTGATTGGCGGACAACCCGGAATAGGGAAGAGCACCCTGATGATACAGGCAGCAATGAACATGGCCGCAAACGGTCTCAAAGTTTTGTACGCCACCGGAGAAGAATCTCCCGGACAGGTCGCGGACAGAGCCAGAAGGGTGGGAGATCCCTCCAGGGGTCTTATGCTTCTTCCCGCCACAGACCTGGCCACGGTTGAGAGAAAGATTGAGGCGGACAACTATCAGGTGCTTATAGTTGACTCAATACAGACCCTGCATACCAGCATGTTGTCAAGCGCGGCTGGATCAGTTTCTCAGGTAAGGCAGTGCGCGTCAAGCCTTGTGAATCTCGCCAAGCCCAGGGGTCTTACCGTTTTTGTTATAGGGCATGTTACAAAAGAGGGGTTCATTGCCGGGCCCAAGGTACTTGAACATCTTGTAGACGCTGTTGTGAGCTTTGAGGGTGATTCGTTTCATCAATTCAGACTTCTCAGAGCTGTTAAGAACAGATTCGGCTCCACCAGTGAGCTGGGTGTGTTTGAAATGAAAGAGAAAGGATTGATAGAAGTCGCGGACGCATCCGGCTATTTCCTTCAGCGTGACGGGGGACTGGGCTCGGGCTCAGCAGTGGCTGCTATCATGGAGGGCACAAGACCCTTCCTGGTGGAGATTCAGGCTCTGACCAGTACTACCCGCTACGGTTTTCCACAGAGAAGAGCTACCGGCTTTGATTCCGGCAGACTTGCGATGCTGCTTGCTGTTCTGGAACGAAGATGCGGCATTGAGCTGGGGAATCAGGATGTGTATGTGAATGTGGCGGGGGGGTTCAATATTGTTGACCCCGGCGCTGATATGGCTGTATGCCTCGCGGTTGCATCCAGTCATTTAGAAAAACCGCTTAAGCGTGATACGGCATTGAGCGGGGAAGTTGGTCTCGGAGGCGAGATCAGACCCGTTGCCGGAATGGACAGAAGGCTCGCGGAATCAGGCAACCTTGGATTCACCAACCTGGCCTGCGCAAGCGAGAAAACAGAAGACACAGGAGCCAATTTCAGATACAGCACACTTTCTGCTGCAATTTCAGGGCTTCTGTCGGAAAAAGGAGAAGAATGGCTAAGTTAATGAAAGGCTGGGAAGTGCGTATTCTATTTATTCTTGCCCTCGGCCTTGCGGGAACCCTTGCTTCGGGAAACCTGATAGTGGGGTTTATTGGTCTTGGTATTGGAATGGTGGCTGCTATTCTCGAGAGGATGATAGTCAAAGTTTCAGCGGATAAGCTTGTATACATTGCAGCAGGTTCCACAGCTGGTCTGGTTGTGGGAATTCTCTTTATTCTTGTTCTGAAAATAGGAATACACGGCGAGGCCTGGAGGTCATACTGGTCCGATCTGCTGGTACTTATACCTGTGGCGTTTGCCTATGTGTTCGCAGTTGTGGCTGTCAACAAGGGAAGAAAACTTGAGTTGATCAATATTGAAGAAGAGAGCGGTCCGCAGTGGAATATGCCTGTTCTTGTTGATCTTTCCGCTGCGGTGGACGGGAGGGTTGCCGATCTTTCCCTTGCCGGTCTTCTGCCGGGACCTTTCATGATCCCTTTGTCAGTGAAACACAACATTGATGAGATGCAGAAAGGCCGGAACATCGTTAAGCGGGGAAGGGCCAGAAGAGCAACTGAGACCATTCAGAGGCTTGAAGAAGCAGTTGGAAAGTCCGGCGGTCTCATGGAGTACCGCGATTTTGGTGAGGGAGAGAGAGAGAAGCACCGGATGCTTGAATGGCTTCGTAAAGAGAAGGTCTGCCTGATTACCGGGGATCTGGATATGGCGGATACTGCGGAGCGAGAAGGCATCAGGGTTATCCGGCTTTCCGATGTGGGACCTGCTTCCAGAGAAGTTGTGCTGCCTGGAGATTCATTCACAATGAGAATTCAGAAAAAGGGCAGAACCGCTACCCAGGGTGTTGGATTCCTCTCTGATGGAACAATGGTTGTGGTTGATGAAGCAGGAGATCTTCTCGGCAGGGAAACCCAGGTTACCGCTCACACTACATTTCGGGCAAAGGGTGGAACAATGGTTTTCGGAAAAGTAGCAGCGGAGGGTACTGGGGAGAATGATCAGGACTGATTCCATCTGGGGTGCTGTAATTGTCGCTGCCGGAACCGGAACCCGGTTCGGAGGAGATGTTCCCAAACAGTTCACACTGCTTGCAGGTGAGCGTGTAGTCGAGCATTCTGTCAGAACCTTTGAGCCGCTGGTGGATCATCTTGTGGTGGTGACACCACCGGGTGATCACTGGCGGGTATGGTGGGAACCTCCGTCAGAGTTGAATACAGTTCCAGGTGGAAGAAGAAGACAGGATTCGGTCATGAACGGGCTGAAGTTCATGCGTTCACAGGGAGTTACCCATGTTCTGGTTCACGATGGAGCAAGACCTCTGGCCGACCGGGAATGTATTTTGCGGGTGATGGAAGCAACCGGGGAAAATATTGCCGTGATACCGGTCATTCCTCTGCGAGATACAGTGAAAAGAATTACCGGGAAATCAGTTACAGAAACACTGGACAGGGAAGAACTTCGACTGAGCCAGACACCTCAGGGATTTCATCTGGACAGGCTTATGGAAGTTCTTACTGAAGCTGCAGACATAACCGACGAAGCCAGCGCCTTCGAGGCAGCAGGTGAAGTCGTTGCAACAGTCGCCGGATCCAGAAGCAACATCAAACTGACTGACAGGGAGGATGCCGAATTGCTTTTGTTCCTTATGGACAAGCCCGGTCGGGTTATAGGAACCGGCCTGGACTTTCACCCCTTTGATCCGGACAGACCACTCTACTTCTGCGGATGCAGACTCTCGGACAGTTGCGGGCTGATGGGGCATTCAGACGGAGATGTGGTTCTGCATGCAGTGGCCGATGCCATTCTTTCAGCCTCAAGACTTGGAGACATTGGAACTCTGTTCCCTCCGGTGGGATCAGAATGGAAAGACGCGGACAGTTCCCATCTGCTGGCAATCTGCGTGGAAATGGTTCGGAAAGCCGGTTGGGAAATTGAAAGGCTTGATGTGACTGTGATCGGAGAGAGACCGAAAATATCGCCGATAAGAGATATGCTCATAAGCAGATTGTCAGACATTGTTGATATTTCAGAGGAAAAAATATGGATCAAGGGAACCACAACCAACACAATCGGCGAACTTGCCCGGGGTAAAGGCGCGGGATGCAGCGTGCTTGCTGAATTAAGACAGACCTGCGGGAGAAATTCGTGACCGAGGCAATCTGGCAGTTCTTTCTCGGTATCAGCAGCGGCTGGCACTCTATATTTCTGGGTCTGATCGCTTTTGTGGAAACCCTTTTTCCTCCATTCCCGGGGGACGTTCTTTACATTGCCCTTTCCGGCCTTGGAGTAAGTCGGGACATTCCTGTTTTTCTTCTCTGGCTCCCGGGTTTCCTGGGATGTATGGCCTCAACTCTGATTCTAGACTCTATGGGCAGAAGCTCAAAACTGGAGAAACTGGAATCTCTGGTCATCAGAGCTTCAGGAAAAAACGGGTTTGAGAGGTCAAAAAGACTACTGGCCAGCCATGGCGCGTGGATACTGATTTTCAGCCGGTTCGTTCCGGGAATCAGATCCCTTATCGTTATTGTCGCTGCATCATCCGGCATGAAAAAGTCATCTGTTCTCGCTTACACATCTTTCAGTATTATTCTGTGGTACGCGCTGATGGTTATTGCCGGAGTTATT
>JAUVIS010000014.1 GCA_030592635.1 Candidatus Fermentibacteraceae bacterium
GAACGGGGATTTCAACCCGAAATTTCTAAGAAAATATGCTGATCTTCACAGCATCATGAAGGCAGCGCTGAACAACTATGTAAGCGATGTTGCCGGTGGAGCTTTTCCCGGCGAGGAAAATGTGTTCAAGGGAAGGGGAAAGAACCGGTGAGAATCCTTGTGATTGGCTGTGGAGGCCGTGAGCATGCCCTCGCCTGGGCTCTGTACAACGGCGGTGAAAACAGTGTGCTGGTTAATCCGGGAAACCCGGGAACAGCTGAGTTCGCGCAGAACATCAGCGGCGGCCCGGTTGACATTGCTGTTAATGAATCAGTTGACCTTGTGGTGGTAGGGCCTGAGGCGCCTCTGGTAGACGGTATTGCCGGGCGACTCGCCGAAAAGGGTATTCCATGTTTCGGGCCTTCGCGGGAATGTGCCCGTCTTGAGGGCAGCAAGTGGTTCGCAAAGGAAATAATGGCAGCAGCCGGTGTTCCCTCCGCAAGCGGAAAACTGTTTACAAGTCATGCTTCCGCAGTTGACTACATTGGTGAATACCCCGACAAATTTGTGATAAAGGCAGACGGTCTTGCTGCCGGAAAGGGAGTGTATCTCCCGAATACGAGAAAAGAATCCGATGCAATCATTGCCGACCTTTTCAAGGGAAGTCTTGGCGAAGCAGGTGCCTCTGTTGTTATTGAGCAGAGACTTTCAGGGCGTGAGGTAAGTGTTCTGGCCGTGTGCAACGGAACCGATGCTGTTGTTCTTCCCCCCAGCAGAGATCACAAGCGTGCGCTGGACGGTGATATGGGTCCCAACACAGGCGGGATGGGAGCTGTCTGCCCGCCCGGAGATGTTCCCTGCGATTTCGGGGATGATGTGCGGGAAAGGGTAATCCTCCCGGTTTTGAAAGTCATGAAGGAACGGGGCATGGAATTCAGAGGTGTTCTTTACGCGGGGCTGATGATTACTGAATTCGGATACTTTGTTCTTGAGTTCAATGTGAGATTCGGTGATCCCGAGACACAGGCAGTTCTTCCCATGGTTAAGAGCGATCTTGCGGAACTGTTTCTTGCTGCCGCCCGGGGAGAAGACCTGCCGCCTGTTGAAGTCAGAGACGGAGCCTCCGCATGCATAATCCTGGCTTCCGGTGGATACCCGGGCAGCTATTCAAAGGGTTTTGAAATAACGGGTGTTGAAAATATTGATACTCTCATCTTTCATGCCGGAACCGCAGAGAAGGACGGCTCTCTGGTCACAGCCGGAGGGAGAGTACTGGGAGTTACAGCGCTGGGTGAAGATCTGGATGAAGCTCTGGAAAAGGCGTATGACTGCGCTGACCGGATAGCATTCAAAGGAAAACACATGAGAAGAGACATTGGAAGGACAGTATGAAACCACTTGTTGGAATCCTCATGGGCAGTGAAAGCGACCGGGATACGATGAACAGGACTGAAGATATTCTCAAGAGTCTTGATATTGCTTACGAAGTTAGTGTCATGAGCGCTCACCGAAACCCTGAGAAGGTAAAAGAGTATACACAGTCCGCCGCAGACAGAGGACTCAAGGTCATCATTGCCGGTGCCGGTCTTGCCGCCCATCTGGCAGGTGCCGTTGCCGCCAACACTCTTCTGCCGGTGATTGGTGTTCCCATTGAGGGCGGACCCCTCAGAGGGTTTGACGCCCTTCTTTCCACAGTAATGATGCCCAAGGGTGTTCCTGTGGCAACAGTTGCCATCGGCAGCCATGGCGCGAGAAATGCAGCCTACCTTGCCGCTCAGATTATTGCCCTCTCAGACGGGAAGGTACTGGCAGCCCTCAAGGCGGCCCGTGGCTGGTAAGGTTCTCAGCACAGACATCAGCATACCAGCGGAGGAAACCGTCGAAACGGTATCCTCAGCTCTCCAGGCCGGTGAAACTGTTGTTTACCCGTCTGATACAGTGTACGGTATCATGGCTGACGCTTCCTGCCTGAAAGCAGTAAAATCCGTTGCAGCAATGAAGGGGTACGGCGAAATCAGACCTTTCATAGTTCTTGTGCGAAGTGTAACCAGAGCTCTTGAATTGACATCAAAGAAATCAACAGAACAGATAATGAAAAAGTACTGGCCGGGACCGGTAACGCTGATTCTACCGGCGTCAGACGCAGTTCACCCGTGGCTGTTGAGTGAAGCAGGCACCGTTGCTCTTCGAATTCCGGGAGATTCGCTGTCCATTAAAATCCTCCAATACACCGGACTGGATATTATTTCCACCAGTGCTAACCGAAAGGGCGAGACTTTCCCTCACAGCACAAATGCCGTTCATACTGAGATACTTGAATCAGCATTCCTTATTCTTGACGGCGGATTGCTTCCCCGCAGAAAACCATCCCGCATCATTGATGTTACGAAAGAAATTCCTGTTGATGTAAGAAGCTGAGCGTGGTGACTCTTCAGAGAAACCCCACTCCGGGAAGCCTGTGGTTCGAATTGAGCCTGAACTGCACAAGGCGGCGGCATTGCATGCAATGCTGATGCATAAGAGTTTAAACACATGGATACATGATACGCTGGAAACTGCAATAGAAAATTAATTATCCGCAGGATTATCAGAGATTCTGTGAAGCATCAACTCAGCATTCTGCATAACCAGAACAAAGATCATGACTTTGCATTTGTGGCTGGTTCATGCAGTTCGCTTCCGTATTTCAGATGCTCTTCTTTGACCTTGAGAGTTCTGCTTAGCCGCCTGGCCATGGCATCGGAGCAGGTGCGTCTACCATGCTCATAGTCGCTGACCATGTTCTGGCGGATATCCAGCCTCTCGGCGAGTTGGGTCTGAGTCAGGCCGGCCTTAAGGCGAGCAATTCATCAACATGTTCGCCGTGAATCGAAATCTCAATTGCAGCTTGTCTGGCTTGTAAAACTATATCTTCGAATTCATCAAAGGATGGTGGAGATATTGTTTTACGAACCACGACATCACCTTCACCCACAACAACGAATCTTGTTCCGGTCTTCAGATGAAGAGAGTTTCGAATTTCCTCAGGAATAACGATTTGCCCTTTTGACGACATCTTTATTGTTGCTGCAGTATTCAGTTTTTCTTTCCCATCAAACGCTAAAGAGATTCTTACTGGTAAGTTCTGTTCTGTCGCGGTTTTTCTATAAGCCGACCAGAAAGGAAGCGATGAAGAATGCTGGAGATAAGGGTTTGATATGGGATCCCATCTTCTACAGCAAAAAGCTGGAGTTCCTCTAAATCCCTGGAGGATATACGAATGTTAATTCGCTTATCTTTTTTTAGAGTATTGTGAGCATAAATCTGATGCCTCTTGACTTCCTTTTCCAGATCTGGAACAGGTTCCCATTCATCACGCTCGAAGGATTCCAGTATTTCCTTTTCTTCCTCTTCGAGTTTAAGTTTTTTCATTACGACCTCCTGAATAGCGCTTCGTGGCCTTACTGCTTGGAATTATTCTTTTCAGAAGACATTCAACACGACTTGACGAGTGACGTAAGGCGTCATATACATTGGTATGATAAAATCTTTTAAATGCAAAGATACTGAAAAGCTGTTTGCCGATTTTGATGTCCGGAAATTCAGGAGTATCAACAGAACAGCCAGAATCAGGCTTGAAGTCTTGAATGCAGCTGTCTCTCTCTCTGCAAAGCTTGCGTATTCCACCGGGGAACAGACTTGAGCAGCTTAAAGGAAACAGGAAAGGTCAACACAGCATAAGAATCAATAATCAATGGCGTATCTGCTTTGTTTGGAAGGAAGAAGGAGTCATTGAAGTTGAAATTGTGGATTACCATAAGGGGTGACGACATGACAAAAAAATTATCTCCGATTACACCAGGCGAGATCCTTTTAGAGGAATTCCTCAAGCCAATGGGAGTTTCTCAGAGCCAGCTTGCGAAAGACATAAGCGTACCGGCCAACCGTATTAGTCAGATTGTTCATGGGAAAAGGGAAATTACCGCAGATACAGCATTGCGCCTGGGCAAATATTTCGGAATTGAACCTGAATTCTGGCTAAATCTACAGGTTCGGTACAACATAAAAATAGCAAGAAGCAGGTTGGGACGAATAATTGAGAAAGAAGTGAAGGTTCATTTTGCTGAATTACCCCTGCACAATCATGCAAACGCATGAGAAAGCTTGTGACTACAAATATTTCTGCTTAGCAACGCCACCACAATTATCATCTGAGTTAGTTGTAACTGTCATCCACTGTCGCCGTTGGGAATGTCGGATAGAAAAGCGGTACATAGTTTTTTGATTGATCAGTAATACAGATCCCGCTCTCCGTTGTTCACAGCATCTATCTTCTCCAGCAGGGAGTTTTTTGACTCGCCTTCGGGCATTGCCTTCAGCTCAGCTTCTATCTGCCTGATTACTTTTGTTTTTGTCTCAGGGCTGGAATAATCATGGAGAAATTCCAGCAGGGTGAGGATGGCGTTGGGTGTGCAGTAGCGCTTTACAAAGCCGGGGATGGCGAATTCCATGAAATGTTCACCGGTTCTTCCCGCTCTGTAACACGCTGTGCAGAAGCTGGGTATATAGCCGGCATCGGCAAGTTCACCGATAACCTGATCGAGGCTTCTTCCGTCTGCAAGAACAAACTGGCTTTTCTTCGCGGATTCAGGGTCTGATGTGGCATAAGCGCCTACGCCGATGTCCGAGCCTGCGTCAATCTGGCTTACTCCGAAAGCGATTACTTCGTTCCGTATCTTTACCGGCTCGCGGCAGGTAAGAATGAGACCTGTGTAGGGTACTGCAAGCCTGAGGATTGCAACAAGCTTTGAGAAATCTTCATCACTGACCTTGTAAGGGATATTCTCTGTGAGTTCACTGCCTTGAGCTGGTTCAATTCTTGGGAAAGAGATGGTGTGAGGTCCGACACCAAAGGTTTCTTCAAAATGGATCGTGTGATAGAGAAGACCCATAACTTCAAATCTCCAGTCGTAGAGACCGAGTAACGCGCCTATTCCAATATCGTCAATACCGGCACGGAAAGCCCGGTCAAGCCCGTGAAGTCTCCACAGATAGTCGGATTTGAGACCGGAAGGATGAACGGCTTTGTAGGTGGGCTCATGGTAGGTTTCCATGAACACCTGGTAGGTGCCGATGCCTGCTTCTTTGACAAGTCTGTAGCCATCTTCATCCAGGGGAGCGGCGTTTATGTTTACCCTGCGTATTTCACCTTTTCCCCTGCGGATAGAGTAAGTCTTCTTTACGGTGTCGTGTATGAACTGCGCGTCATACCTGGGATGCTCCCCGTACACAAGTATCAGTCTCTTGTGTCCTCTGTCCTCCAGGGCCTCGATCTCAGCTTGAAGTTCATCCATTGTGAGTGTTTTTCTCAGAGTTTCAGTGTTTGATTTTCTGAATCCGCAGTATGTGCAGTCGTTCACGCAGTCGTTGCCTATATACAGGGGCGCAAAGAGTACAATTCTGTTCCCGTACACATTTGTTTTGAGATCACGGGCACCCTGTTTGATTTCTTCCACCAGATCCGGGTCAGTGGTGTTGATAAGAACAGCCATCTCCTCTGGTTCAAGACGCTGCTTGTTTAGAGATTTCGCGATGATTTCCCGGATTCGCTCTTTATCGGGATTCGCTGTTTCCTTCAGGAGAGATTCAATTTTCCCGGCGGGAATGAAGCTTTTCAGCCCGTCAGTGTCGATTTTTGGAAGCGGCATTTTCTCCTCCAGTCAGTTGTCGTTCCCTGGAGAGCATGGATTTCACTGATACACCTTCGATTGATCCGAGCTTGCCGCTCAGTTCTCCAATTTCATCAGTTGTAGCATCCACAACGAGACTGATTACAGCACAACCTCTTCGGGTGTGCGGAACACCGGTTCTTGCCATGATAAGCCCGGCATATCGTGAGAGCAGGCCATTGACCTCTGAAGCCTGTTCGCTTCGGTTCTCAACGATTATTCCTATGAATCCCAGTCTCTTTTCCAGGAGAATGACACCTTCCATCAGAAACCCGTGCGCCAGGCACGGGCAAGTTAAACATATTGTTAATTGCCCCGGATCAGGTATTACGCCCTTACCTCAGCCGTCCTAATCTGCTAAAAAAGTGGTCAACAGGTCAAGACCAGTTCCGTTCAGAGAGGGTCAATATGAATTTTGTACGGATGTTCTATATTCCCGGAGGAGAAAGGGGGAGAATGAAAAGAGCAGTTGTTTCATCCGTTGTTTTTATTGCAGCTCTTCTGGTTCCTGTTATCCTTTCAATGAGGGCGAATGACGGGCATTTTGTGTACACGCTGGATGATCCCTACATTCACCTTGCTCTTTCGGAAAATATTGCAGAGGGACACTACGGAATAAACCGGAATGAGTTTACCGCGCCCTCTTCCTCTGTGCTGTGGCCCTTCCTGCTGGTTCCATTTTCAGCTCTTTCTTTCGCCTGGCTAATGCCGGTTTTTTTGAATACAATTTTTGCACTGCTGACCGTTTTTCTTCTGGCTCGGTTTTACGGGGCGGGAGGATTGCTTTTTAGTGTCGCGTCCATTTTCGCCTTCAATCTGGCAGGTCTCGTTCTTACCGGCATGGAGCACAGTCTTCAGCTTTTACTGATTACGGTGATTGCGCTGGGAGTGGCTCACTTCTCTGAAAACCGCAGGATATCACCGTGGCTGGCGGTTTCACTGGTTGCTGCACCTCTGGTCAGGTATGAATGCCTGGCAGTCACACTGCCGGTTCTGGCATTTCTGTTTGCCGCAGGAGAGAAAAAGAAAGCTTCGCTGCTTTTTGCTGCTGTTGTTGTTCTGCTCGGCGCATTTTCTCTTTTTCTGATTCATCTGGGGCTGAATCCCATGCCTGCTTCAGTCAATGCCAAATCCGCTGTTGTCAGTGGTTCCGGCAGTGCTGTTTCAATTCTGGGCAATCTGATTAATTCCGTAAAGAGCTTCAGGGGTATGGCTCAACTGCTGCTGCTGGTTCCACTCGTTTTTGTGCTGTTCAACGGAAAAAGGAGCAGGATTGAAAAGCTTCTTGCCGGTGCTGTTGTTCTCTCTGTTGCTATGCATCTTGCAGTCGGCAGGTCAGGCTGGTTCCACAGGTATGGAGTTTATATGTGGACATTTTCCGTTCTGATTACTTTTCAGCTTTACCGGGACTTTGCCTGTCGGCATCGTATTTCAGTTGTGTTGCTTCTGCTGCTGTTCAGCGCCGATTACCTCAGCGGTTACACAAAGATTGCCGGTGCCTCGGGCAACATTTATCAGCAGCAGTATCAGATGAGAAGGTTTGTGCATGACTGGTTGCGGGAACCTGTGGCAGTGAACGACCTGGGACTGGTTTCCATGGGCTATGATGAGTATGTGCTTGACCTGTGGGGGCTTGCTGCCCCGGCAGCGCTTCACGGCGCTTTTGATCCAGTGTGGGTTGACTCGGCAGCCGGAGCAAACGGGGTGAATACCGCGATTGTTTACAGAAACGAGATTTCCGGTATACAACACTGGACTCATGTTGCAAGAATGGAGATTGCTCCGCCTCTTGTGGTCTGCGTCAGCGGAGGTGTAGACTTTCTTGCTGCACCATGGGTTTCCTCTGATTCGCTTAAAGCAGAGCTTATTGATTTTTCCGGTACACTGCCGGAGGGAATAGAAATGGTTATTCTCAGGTAATGGAAAAGAGATCGCGTAAACAAATGAAGGAGGAAAAACTGTGAAATGTTTCATGACGGCAGTGTTTGCCGTATTGCTTGTTGCTGTATCAGGGTGCTTCGGTGGAGGCGGGGAAGGATCAGCGCTGCTGGGGCAGATGCCTCGCGGATACGACCTGTATATCACAATAGATCCTGAAACCATGGATCTGGCGGGTGTTCTTGAAGCTCTTGAGGACAATCTCCCTGAGGATGCTATGGAGGAAATTGAAGACTCGGATCTGGATATAGATCCCTTCGACTGGGCTGAGTGGAAAGATGGAATGGGTATTCGGGATGGAGAGATCGGCATCATTTCCCTTGTGGAAGATGATGAGCTGGTTGCCTTCTTTCTGCCCTGCAGTGACAGAACCCTGCTTGAGGAATTTATTGAGGATAATGGCTTTGGAGAAACAGAGTTCTTCACATCCGGAGAATACACTGTGATGGTAGTAGCCTGGGACGATGACGACTTGCTGGACGACCTTGAGGATGCCCTTGAAGAAGAGCCCCTTTCTTCAGATCAGGATTTTATCGCAATGAACAGTGCTACTGATGTGGATCATTCGTGCATCAATTTCTTCTTCTCCGAAGAAGTTACTGAAGTGCCGATTTACGGCGCTTTCAGCAGCAACAGCAATGAAAGTGTTTTGAAGGTTACAGTAATTACCGATAACGACGAAGTTGAACTCTACATCGGAATGGCTGGCGAGGGGCTCCAGAGCGGGAACATAAAATTCCCTGAGAACACTATGGCCGCCGTTAGGTACACTCTGGACATGGAATGGCTCGCAGCAGAGTACGAGAATATGCTGGATGATTCGGCAAGCGTTAACCTTGAGGACATTGAGTCGGGTCTTCCACTCATTGGATTCAGTTCCCTTGAGGAATTCATCGCCGTGTTTGAGGGCGATTTCTGCATAGCGCTCCAGGAAGTTGAGCTGGACGAATACAGTGAGTTTGAGAGCGCAGAAGGTATAATGGCTATATCTCTGAGAGACTCTGAAAAATTCATGTCATCTCTGGATATGGTCTCTCTTTTCGCGGACGCGGATCGCAGGGAACTCGGTGAAGTGACTGTTTACGAAATCAGGGAGAACGGAGAGAGCTTCTGGTACTTCATTGCCGATGATGTCTTTTATGTGTCAATGAATACTGATCCTGAGGAGATTATTGATGGCATTTCAGCAGGCGATTACTTCGGTGATGGAGTAGCCTCTGAGGGATTCATGGGAGGAGCAGTCAATCCTGAAGGAATTCTTGAGGGAATCAATGCTGATGACGATGTGGAAGAAATCATTACGACCCTGTTTGAGAACCGGGCTGCGTTCTCCATTTCCGTAGATGGACAGATGTTCACCTCTACTGCAGTCGCGGGTCCCGATGTTCTAAAGTCACTTGTCTCTCTGGTGGCTGTTATAGGCTCGTACAGCAGGGACGGAGAGAGCGGAACCACCAGTTATGACATGATCTGATATACAACTGCATCAGAGGGTTTTTAAGAAAGAGCCCTCTGATGGCTTGTTCAGTCACAAACAGCTGTTTTCGGGTTGAACTGGACGATTCTCAGGAGGTAATCCGGTATGTACTTCATTGCTCTATCAGTACTTTTTGCACTGGCGAACAGTGATTTTGAGAACTCACTGGCGGTAAGAGATTTTGACGGGGCAATGAATGCCGCAGGCAATTCCGATTCTTTAAGGGCTGTTGTTTTTCTTGATTCCGGGAACTGCTCCATGGCTGCGATGCTTTTTCAGAGGGCTTTTGAAAAGGAGCCCTCTGCCGGTTTGTTCTGCGATATCTGGAATGCGGTAGCTGTTTCCACTGAGCATTTCAGTTCTCTTTCCTCCGCCAGTCTGAGGGATGAGCTTTTCAGGTGGGGTAATGAGCTTTCATGGAAACCGGAAGACCTGCTGTCTCTGGTAGAATCTTCCGCAGTGCTGGAGGACAGCCTGCTTTCCGACAGCCTCGCGCTTGTTCTGGCAGACAGATTTCCCGGAGCAATTGAGACCTCTGAGATTATTGGCTGGGAGTTTTACGATAATCTCTATCCTGTCTGGAATGACGATTCAGCAAGAGTTGTTGTACTCGGGGAGTTTCTGGAGGAGTGGGGGGAGAGGTCAGATCTCTGGCGGAGCAGAGCATGGCAGTATACAGTGACCGCGGTGACTGAAACTGCTGACTCTGTGCACTGGAAAGACTACTTCTATCAGTGGCTTGAAGCCTGTCCCGATGACCCTCACGCGTATCTGACTGGTGCTGCGCTCTGTATAGACAGAGATTCATCATGGACAGAGGCACTGCTGCTTGCTGAAACCGGTCTTGATCTTATTCAGGCGGGGTGGGTTCCGCTGGAGATGCAGACTGAGGAATGGCAGTTAACCGGTGGGGCGCTTGAGGCGGCCCTTCAGTTCAGGCGGCTGTTTGCCATGGCCGGGCTGGGCCTGCGGATGGAAGCTCTTGAAGAACTCCGCGCAGTCATTTCTTTCACAGAATTTGATGTGAATGACTACCACACGAAATCCTGTTTCCACTGGCTTGAGGGAAGAATTCATCTTTCCCGCTGCGACACACTGAATGCCCTTGGCAGTTTTACTGAATCGGCAATTGCAGGAGAAGTTCGAGACCGCTGGAGCGGCTACTCGGTTGAGGCTATGGACAGCCTGCTTTCCCCTCGCCTGACCCCGGTGCAGTGGGCGCGAGCATACACAGGGTACACCGGCCCTGTTTTTACCGAGGTAACTGATTTGCTGGGGCCGGACAGCCTTCTCCGAGGAACGCGGGTCTCCTGGTGCGACTGGAACAGTGACGGATTTCCCGACCTTTTCACCGGTCATTCTCTTTTTCAGAATGTTGACGGATCATCCTTTGTTGATGTTACTTCCCGGGCCGGGCTGGATTTGTGCCGGGGAAACGGAGGGGTCTGGGGTGATCTGAACTGTGACGGCGTACCTGATCTTGTCACTTCCGGGAATCCTGTCCAGGTTTTTTTGAATTTGGACGGAATTCTTGAAGATGTCACAGAGACCATTGGTATTGAAGCCACTGACGCATCGGTTGAGGGCGTTGCCCTTCTGGACTGGAACGCCGACGGGTGGCTGGATCTGTATCTGGCGAGTTATGAAAGCGGTCTGGGATCGGGTACCGCGGATGCCTTCTATCTCGGTAGTGAAGACGGTTTTGTCGCTGCCGGAGAAAGCCTGGGAATGATACCTTTCCTTGACGACCATCTTTGCGGCAGAGGCGTGAGTCCATGTGACTTTGACCTCGACGGTGATGTGGATATTTTTGTTTCCAACTATAGACTGCAGGAAAATTTCCTCTGGGAGAATGAAGAAGGCAGGGCGGTTAATACCGCTCTTGTAAGGGGAATCGCAGGAGTTGAGGTTGATGGATGGTGGGGACATACCATTGGCAGCGCCTGGGGCGACTATGACAACGATGGAGACTGGGATCTGTTTTCCGCCAATCTGGCCCATCCGAGATACATGGAATTTTCGGACAGAAGTATGCTGCTTGAGAATACGGGAAATGTCTTCTCTGATGTCCGGGCCAGCTCTGGAATTCGTTTCGAGGAAACACATTCAAACCCGGTGTGGGGAGATTTCAATAATGATGGTCTGCTGGACTTGTTCATTACCTCAATTTATCCGGACAGGAGAAGCTTTCTTTACCTGAACACAGGTGACGGAAGATTCAGGGATGTAACCTGGCTGTCCGGAGCAAGGGTTTTCAACGGCTGGGGTGCCGCCGCAGGAGACTTCGATCTTGATGGCGGGCTGGATCTGGCAGTGGGTTCCGGAGACGGCCCTGTCCTTCTCAGAAACACAACATCAGCCGGGAACTGGCTTCTTGTTCAGGTTAACCCTCCGGAGGGAGTGAATCCGTCGTGTATCGGCTGTATTGTCACAGTTGAGCAGAATGATGTAGTTCTCATGCGCCGGATTGAAGGAGGCAGCGGCACAACCAGCCAGAACAGCGGCATTCTTCACTTCGGTCTGCCGACTGATGACTCAGTTCTCCTGCAGCTTTTCATTCCCGGGGATTCCGAGCCGATTGAAGAGATTTCAGGCATTCCCGGGTCGATAATCCTGATTGCCATTCAGCCGGAATAGGAATACCATAATAACCGTTGGGTTCATAGTGAGCACCTACTGAAACTGAGGGAAAATAATGAAGCTTTTCATGTGCGTACTTCTTGTTGTTGCCATTTCGGCATCAGCCGCTGTAAAGACAGATGGAACCGGAATGGCCAATCCCTGATCCTGTGATATTACCGGTGGCGTTGATCCCGATGACCAGGCTTACTGCGAGTATGGAACAGGCAATCAGTGGTTTATGGGTGACTATGCTGCAAGCATGTTTGCCGTTTTTGCTGAGGATGGAAGCTGGGTTTGCAACATTGACGGGCCGGCTGGCTGGTCAAAGATAATGGCTATGGGCGCGGGATACGGCATGGTCTATGCCGGTGCAAATGGCGAAATCGGCTGGGGCGCCTACACAGGTACAAAAACAGCTGTTACCTGGACAACAGTAACCTATGCGTCTGTTTACGGCCTTGCCGTCTGGGAAAATCTCCTCTTTGTGGCCTGTGGTATTGATGATGCCGACAACATCTTCATCCACACTATTGCCGGAGACGGAACACCAAGTACTGAACCGGTCTGGTCCTGCCAGTTCACAGAGAACACCGAAGTCAACGGCGGAATCGACTACGACGGAGAGTTCCTCTGGGTTTATCCCCAGCAGGATTATCTCTACAAGCTCAGCATTGACTGGGATCCGGAGGCTCTTGATTCTGACACATGGGCCGGTATCAAGACTTCTTACTAAACAGATAGTATTGAAAAAGGCGGAGCCAGTCGGCTCCGCCTTTTTCTATGTGTGCATTATCCTTTAACTGCTATCCAGATTGTTTTCACAAGGCTGCGGGGATCCATGAGGATGTTTGAGTAGGCCTGATTGGCAAGGGGGCAGGCGCATTCACCTGCTTTGATACTCTTTCTGATCTGTGCGGCCTCTTTGGAATTCCACACATCCAGGAACCCGGTATCACTGTCAACTCTGCCCATCTGTCCGTTATAGGCAAGAACGGCGCAGGGCCAGATTTCACCGTCGGAGTTTATGTGTACATTCAGAATTCCCGCGTAGCATGGTATGACCTGTCTGTTTTCCCGGAGAATATCTGCGGCCAGATCGTAGTAGATCAGTCTCATGGCTGTGGTTATTCTTGAAAGAAGCTTCATACCCTTCATGCTGCTTCGCACATTCTTCTTGAAGGTAAGCATGATTTTCCGGTAGCTGTCTTCATCGGGGGTGATGCCGCTGCCGAGATTGAAGAATTCCTCTCTCTCTTCAGCAATTTCATTGATGTATGTGTTTACTCCAAGAGTGCCCGCATAAGACATGATGTCTTCGAAGTTGTCCTGATTGAATCTGGATACCACGGTGCCCACTCCTACATGAAGGTACTCGAATCGTTCTCTGAGAGCCTTAAGTCTTTCAAGTGTGTCAAGGAGTTTCTCAAAGTTTCCGGGAACTCCGCGGATATCATCATGTTGTTCTCCAATACCGTCAAACGAAGGTTTGATGGTAAGAACTGTACCCGGGGCTTCCTCTCTGATGATTTCAAGTATTTTTTCTGTGGTTTCTTCAACCCGTTCAGGCATTATGGCATTGGTGGGAATGTGTACTACCGCCGGTCTCAGGTGTCGGCACGCGAGCCGGACAATCTCCGCGAGATCTTTCCTGAGGAATGGTTCTCCGCCTGAAACATTGAAGAAGTATGTCCATCCAATGGATCTGAACAGTCTTTCTATGGTCGGAAGATCAAGATCGGAAGAGGTATCCTTATGATTACTATCCTTCCAGATGAAGCATGTTTTACACCTTGACTGACAATTTCCAGTGACAGAGAATGTAACATTTATCGGGTGCGGCGGTTTCGAAAGGCCATGTCTGCACTGCCAGCCTTTCATAGCGCTCCAGCTTAGATGCGAAAGCTGATTCAAGTGATTCATCTGCACAGGGTAATGCTTGCAGAGGAATTGATAGATAACCGCCTGAGTAGCGAAAAGTATTTCTACGAGGATAACAGTGGCTCTCTGGGCAAGGGCGATTGTGGTTGCCACAGCCATGCCGCCAACAACAAAAGGAGCCAGAAAAAGGCCCCGGATTGATTCTCTCACACCGATTCCGCCGGGGATAAAAACCATAACCAGGGCGATCAGCCAGGAAGCCGGAGCTGCCAGAAGACACACGGCAACCATGGCATAGGGAGGTGTGGATTCCGGCACACCGAAACCGCGGAACCATACATACAGCGCGAGGCTTCGAAGAGACCATGAGAGGATGTGGGCACCGATGAATTTGAACTGATCTCTGTGGCTGATGTGGGGCAGTTCCTCCAGATCAACATCAAAATTTCTGGCAAGCCTTCTGGCAAAGACCTTCTGCAACCCCGGTGCGAACAGCATAAGAAACGCGAGCCCTGCTGAAATCCACAATGCGACACTGATTGCCGGCGGAAGATCGGAGCCAAGGAAAGGGAGGGCAACCAGAGCCAGTATACCAAGAGCCACAAGCATGTAAATGTTCTCCAGAACCAGAGCGGTAGCACCCTTGAAGGTGCTTGTGCCGTTTACCCGAAGAAAAGTCAGTCGGCCCAGTGCCATCCAGAGTTTACCGGGCATGTAGCTGCCCATCTGTGTGATGTACCAGTTTCTTCGCAGTTCGCCCCGGTCGATCCTGGGAATTTTAAGAGCCTCAAGTATCTTCTGCCACGTGAGAGGGGCAAAATAGTACCCGAGCCAGGCCAGAGCAAAGGAAATAAGCATAAGCGGTCTGCTTGCGTTCTGCCCTGAGGTACTCCAGAATTCCTCCAGCTTGGGTTGCCAGTCTGGAAGAAGCTCAGAGTAGAAATAGTATCCCGCACCCAGAAGCAGTATGAGACCGACCCAGTTCTGGATTATGTGAAACCGTGATTTTTTATGCATTGAGCCTTTTTTTCTTTATTGCGGAGAACAGAACAGATATCAGAATCAGCAGCAGAGCCACACCGCTTATTATACCACCAAGTACTACATCACTGCTGCTGTATGAAAATTCCACCAGATGTTCACCACCCGGTATCTGAACGCCGCGCATCCAGCCATTGGCTCTGTAGAGCGTGGCGCTATTTCCGTCAACGGAGACTTCCCAGTTGGGGTACCATGAATCCGCCAGAATAAGATAACCGGCTCCGGAGGTCAGCGTTCTTACGCGGACAAGTTCCGGCTGATCCACGAGAATTTCAGCACTGCCGACAACTCCGTCGTACACAGATGGTGTTTCCACAACAAATGAGCGGATCTGGGGATCTACTCCGCCTGCGATTGCGTCGAAGCCGTCATCAACTGAGCCGGTAACAACCGATCTGGGGATGAAAGCTCTGGGCATGGGATCTGACGGGTATCCTGGAATTCCTTCCGCGAGCATCGGGCGAAGTTGTTCCCAGCCTGCAGCCCCTTCACTGGATGCGTAGGTTGTCATGGCGGTTTGACGGAGAACCCATGGAGATGAAGTGCCCACCAGTGCAAGAAGTCTGTCAGTAGTTGCCGGTTTGGCCGCGTGGTAGCCGTAAACGGATCTGATGCCAAGGGGAACAAGATGATTGCCGCCGGGGAAAACGCGGCCCTCTCCTGTCATTTCTCTCAGCAGAGGAGCATCCGGGTACATTGACTCAATAGAGGTCGCGGGAAGATAAACCTGAAAGTTTCTGTTGAATGGAATCAGCTCAACCGATGAAACGGCAAGTATGGAAATTGCAAAAAGCCATTTTGATCCTCTGCCTTTTCTCAGCATGAAAACCATTGCCGCCATCAGCCCCGTGACAGTGAATACTCTCAGGAAGTCTTTGGAAAGAAGAGATGCCCGCCTTGCGATAATCGCGCCGAAGGGGGATGGATCAGTAATACCGTTTTTAGCCCACCAGGAGGCCTGGAGCGCTCTGGAAATCGGTTCAGCGGCAAGCATCAGAATAAGGAAGAGTCCGGAAGCTCCGGCAAGAACAATCATTGCGTTCTTCAGCTTCCCCGAGTTCAGTCCTCCCGCGAACAGAGCATCAAAACCCATTCCGGATGCCAGGGCAAGGGAGGATGTTGTTACAAAAGCCGCCATGTGCGGTGCCCGGAGTTTCCTGAAGATGGGAATAACTTTATAAAGCACAGCAAACACCGGGGTGTATCCTCCCCATGAAACCACGGCGCCGAGAATGGAAAGGGTCAGGAGAGCCAGCCTGGCCTTCCTGCTTTTTCCGAAAATCAGTCCGGTAAGACCGAGGATGAAAAAAGCGACACCCATAAACTCGCTGGAGAGCCTCAGGCCGAGTCTGCCGAAGTAGACAGGAACACCGCTGATCATGCTGTCGCTGAATCCGTGTCTCATGCCGAACATGCCGGGAAGAACCATTGTCAGAGTTTCCTCAGGGGCAAGAGAGTAGCTTGAAGCAGCTTCCAGAGACAGATCTTCTCCCCTTGAAGTGTGAGTACTGAACAGGTAACCGGGATAGAGCTGAACAGCGGCAAGCGTCCCGCCGAGAAGCAGAATTACGGTAAGACCCCCGAGGTTTATGGGAATTGATCTTATCAGCGGTCTTTTTGTCATGAAGAGAGCCAGCACAAGGGCGCATCCTGCGGAGTAGAGAATCATCTGGGGATGGCTGGATAATCCCTGCATCCCAATTGCAACAGCTCCAATCCCGATGTACCGGGAATCCCTGGATTTTACCCATTTAACCACTGCCCAGAGAAGCAGAGGAAGCCAGGCCCAGCAGATGATCTTGCTGCCGTGGCCTGCGTAGAACAGGGTATTGGCCCAGGCTCCGGAGGCGTATGCAAAGGCACTGACCAGAGATCCCCACCGGGAGACGCTTATTGATTTAAGGAAGAGCCATGCGAAGAAACCCGCAATAATAAGGTGTATTGGAAAGAGAAAACGAATTGCCGCTTCCGAGCCGAAAAGTACCATGGGAAGACCGCGGAGCGGATAGAAAACCGGTGAACTGAAAGATGCGTAAAAAGGGATACCGCCAAAAATGTAGGGATTCCACAGGGGAAGGTCTCCCTGCGAGAGGCGACTTTCTGTATATGAGAAAAACGGATAGCCCTGACTCACTGTATCGCTCATGTCGCCGCCGGGTAACCTGGATGAGGAGAAGATGGTCCAGTATGTAAGAACGGACAGCAGGATCAGTGTAATCCCCAGAACGGTTTTTTCACCCTTTAGATACATTTATTCCTCCTGATCGAATTTCACTTTACCCGTATTCAATAAAGCCAGAAGTACTTCCACCATTGCCATGAAAAGCCTCTGCCCGGCAATTGCCACGGCGGCGGGAGCAACCAGTCCGGGGGCTGCTATGGCTGCCGCGGCTGCCTCTCTGATGCCGATACCCCCAGGAACGAAGAAGACAATATAGCCGGCCAGCCATGACAGCGGCGCAGCCGCCAGTGAATGAGAAAAGCGGAGGTCTGTCAGGCCCGCGCCTCTGAGAAGAAAATATAGAGACAGTCCACGCATAAACCATAAAAAAGCATAGATCAATGTTGCTGCTATTGATGTTCTTATTGACGGAAGTTTTTCTGGATCAATACCCTTTTTCCTGCACAGAAAACTCTGTACAGGGTGGAGAAGGGGCAGCAGAAGAATAGCTGATGCCGCTGCCAGTGCCGCTGTCCTGCCGCCCGTGTGCTTGAAGACTTCAGGGCTGATAACCGCAAGTGCCATGACAAGCAGGCCGATTGAAGCCACTGTGAAGAACAGTTCGTAAGCAGTAGTTGCCGCCGCTCTTCCCGTTTTCATTCCACGGGCTTTCAGAAAGCCTGCCCTGCCCGCAAAGAGCCATATTTTCCCGGGTATGTATCTTCCCAGCTGACTGGCGTACCAGGCGGCGAACATTTCTCCTGCTGGAATACGCGACCCCATGGATCGACATATCAGAACCCAGCCAGAGGGAGTAAGGGCAAGAGATGCTGCCAGAAGCACCGCTGAAAGTACAAGCTCGCCGGTGTTGAGATTCCAGCTGTACCTGTCTATTTCATCAAGCCAGCTGCCTCCGTTTTTCCAGATAATGATCGCGGCAGTCCCGGCAAGAATGAACAGAGCGGTTTTTGACACCAGGGCAAGTTTTTCCCCTGTCACAGAAGCCCCCTCTCTCTGTACCAGTTGACTGCGTCAATAGCTGTGAGACTGAATGAACGGGATGGAACGAACCCTTTTTTCCGTGCCTTGTCTGTGTTGCAGAATCTGTCCATCCCGAAAAGATGATATCTGCTTCCGGAAAGAGTCTTCGGGCAAAGAGGGCCGAGCATAAGTGCTGTTCTGAACACAAAACGGGGTATGGGAATGAATCTTGCGGATTTGCTCATCGCCACTGAAATATATTGCGCCACCTCTTTTACCGACAAAACATCCGGTCCTCCGATATTGTAAATACCCTTTGATAAGGGTTCTCCGGGAAAGCTGTTTAGAACAGCATCTGCTACATCCCTGACATCTGTTGGTCTTGTTCTCGCGGAGCCGTATCCCACCATGGGAAACCACCCTTTGTGAACCTGCCGGAAAAGGGGGAATTTGTGCATGTCTCCAGGGCCGAAGACGAAGTCCGGTCTCAGAATCGTTACTCCCGGACAGTTTGAGATCAACTGTTTCTCGGCTTCCACTTTTGAAGACTCGTAATCTCCCATCGGATCGTACCGGGAGTTTTCCCGGGCATTGGCTGAAAGACCTGTTACACCCGGAGTACTCAGGTGAATCAGGGGGATTCCAGCTTTTCGGCATTGTCTGCCCAGAGTAACCGGGAGCAGTACATTAGCTGCTCTGAGTTCTTCGGAAGTCGCGCCCTGACCGCCAAGCCTTCCCGCGCTGTTTACCACAAGGTCAATTCCCGGAGGCAGTTCTGAAAAGGTTCCCTGCTTCGAATAGCCGTGACCGGTGACTGTGTGTCCGGCCTTCTCGGCAGCCTGTTTGATGTATCCACCGATAAACCCTGAAGCTCCTGTCAGGAAAACATTCATGAGATGGCCTCCAGAAGTTTTTTTGCATAGGATGCCCATGAGAACTCTGACGCTTTTAACGCGATTCTTTCGGTGGTGATTTCCTTTCCCGACAGCGCCGAGCATTCCATTATTGCTTCCGCAAGACTCGCGGGTGTTGCGTGGTCAGCCACAATCCCCGTTCTGCCGGGGTCAACAGTTTCAGCCAGGCCGCCCCTGTTCGTAACAACCATGGGTTTGCCGAATGCAAGCGCGATCTGGGCAATGCCGCTCTGGGATGCTCTCCTGTAAGGGAGCACAACAATATCTGCGGCGTTGAACCAGGTTCCTACATCGCTGTCTGGAATAAAGGAATTTTCCCGGATGAGTCCTGGAGATTTGAAATCGCGGTCTGTGTAGTTCTCGCCGGCGGCAATCACCCTGAATTTCTCCGGAAGAAGCTCGCATGCTTCAAGAAGAATGTCCAGCCCTTTGTATTCTCTGACAAGACCGAAGAAGAGAAGTGCTTTCTGATCCGGCTCCAAACCCAGTTTTTGTCTTGCCGCTTTCCTGCCGAGTCCTGTTCTCAGATACTGGTCATAGATGGGGTGAAACAGTCTGACAACTTTTCTGCCTGTGGCTGCCGCTTGATCCTCAGCCTGCTGAGAATGAACTGCCAGCAGATCCTGCTTTCTGAAAAAGCGGCTGGAGAGAACCCCGGAAAGAGGAAAAAATTCGTGAGGTATGATGTTGTGACAGATAGCTGCTGATTTGATACTTCCCGGATTCACTGCGGTAAGGCACGGGGCAAAGAACGGATGCCACCACTGGGAGATGACGAGATCCGGCTTCATGTTCCTGATCTCTTGTTTTGCTTTTCTCCAGGAGAAAGGCAGATAAGAATGCAGAAGCCCGTCAGAGTGGTTGTGGCCTTCTTCGAACTGGGTTTTTCCCGGAAAGAGAAAGCCGGGGTACAGATGGGAATAGTTTACACCCGCAACTTCACAGTTCTCTTTCCTGAGGGCTGAGAGAAGCATGTTTCCAAACTGCGCTATTCCCCCTCGGTAAGGAGGCAGAGGGCTCAGCAGGACAATTTTCATTTTGTGCGGGAGGTTATTGTATACGGCTTGCGGGGGTTGAAACGGAGAATCATTTCTCCCAGCAACCCCATTGAAATGAGCTGAAACCCCACCAGCATAAGAAGTACACCCATGAGAAGAAGAGGTCTTCTGCCTATGGATTCACCTCCCAGCCAGAGGATCGACAGGTACATGTTGATCACAAAGCCGATCAGAGAGAGTAAAGTACCTATACCGCCGAAAAAGTGAAGCGGACGGTAGGAATAGCGTCCCAGAAACAGAACTGTTATCAAATCTGAATAGCCCCTGAAGAACCGGGCCAGACCGTATTTGCTGTACCCGTGTTTTCTGGCGCGGTGGTTGACCGTTTTTTCGCCAACCCTGAAGCCGTTCCTGAAAGCAAGAACAGGTGTGTACCGGTGCATCTCCCCGTACAGTTCAAGAGTTTCGGCCACAGCGCTTCTGTAAACTTTCAGTCCGCAGTTGAAATCGTGAAGATGAATTCCTGTGGTCAGTCCAACCACTCCATTGAAAATCTTTGAGGGCAGTCGTTTTCCAGCGGGATCGTGGCGGACTTTCTTCCATCCGCTGATAAGATCCAGCCCGTCTTTTTCCATCACATCAATCATGGGAAGAATTTCAGCGGGATCATCCTGAAGATCTCCGTCAAGAGTTGCGATGAATTTTCCGTCAGCTTGATCAAATCCCGCTGCGAGAGCCGCTGCTTTCCCTCTGTTTGCTCCGAATCTGAGACCCTTCAGGGGGTATCTTCCGGCAAGATCAGAAACAGTTTTCCATGTGTCGTCATTGCTTCCGTCATCAATAATCACAGCATTCCAATTGTGTTCCTTCAGGGCCTCGCTGATTTCATTGAGCAACTCAGGGAGGCTGTCGGCCTCATTGTATGCAGGAATGACAACGGTAATTAATACTTCATTATTGGTATTCATTCAGATTTATCTCCCCTCCGCCTATCCTCAAGTATGTGAAGTGAGAAATCCAGTCGCCAAGTGACACATGAATGAGGTTGCCGTGGTTAACCATGGAAGGACAATGCGTGTGACCTGTGATTACAAGTTCAACGCCGTTGTCCGCCTGACTGACCACCCAGCGGGTCAGGTACCCGGGGATGGAATCAACCTTTTTACGGAGTATCCTTTTGCTTGTGTTCGAGAAGATGTTGGCGAAACCGGTGGCCAGTGTCGGGTGCAGCATTGAAAATAGAAGTCTTGCGGGGGTTGACCGGAGAACAGGTTTCATCATCCGGTAGCCTCTGTCGCCGGTTCCCAGGCCGTCACCGTGAGCCATAATGGTTTTCCTGCCGTCAATCGTCACGCAGTGAGTTGTATTGAAAATGATCTGCATTCCAGTTTCGGCTGCCAGCCGGTCTCCGCACCACCAGTCGTGGTTACCCGGCATAAAAGACACCTTCCAGCCTTTGACCGACAGATCTTTAAGCAGAGAAAGCAAGTCTGAGAAACCGGCGGGAATTACAGTACGGTACTCAAACCAGTAATCAAAAAGATCACCCAGTATCCATAGTCCTCCCGGCTCATTTTCCGCCAGTTCCCGGAGGAAACTCTTGAGAGGCTCGCGGCCGGGGTGCTGTTTCCCGGAGGGGTAGAGGTGTATGTCGCTGATGAAGTAATGATTCACTGAATCCCCCGCAAAGCCCTTTCGGCACAACCGAATCCGTATGCTCTTGCAACGGTGCCGTCTGCCCGTACAAGGGCGGCGGCGGGAAGATGACCTTCTATAAAAAAGTCTCTAAGTTCATCATCTCCCAGAGCAACACCTATGGATATTCCCAGAGAATTCAATTGGGTCTGGGACGCATTGCGTACTGCCGGGCTGAACTGAACAGGAACCGGCGTAATACCCCTTTCATGCACAGTGGACAGAAACTCCAGGTCTCTCTCGCTCTCCGGATACTCGCCCATCGGGAGCCAGCAGTAAAGAAGAATGGCGCTATACGCGCTTTCTTCCATTTCAAGAAAGCCGGCAGTGTCCGGAAGAAGAATTGTTCCGGGTACGGAAAGAACGGGAATCACCTCTTCCACGGTAACTGTGTTTACCATTTCGTTTCCGTTTCCGCAGCCTGAGGCGATAGACAAAAGAAGAATTGCAGAAAAGACGGACGCTTTGAACATGTTTAGGGTACCTCACTGAAAATGATTGATACGGAGTTGCCTGTCTGCGTGTAGTCAACAGGAAAGGGAATGTTATCCGGCAGCCCCCGACCCGGCGGGACAGTTTTCCCGCAGTTTTCTATCCGGGCGGAAGTAACCAGATTTCCAATCTCTACAGTTATGGTCACCGGGTACAGTTCCCAGCTGCCTTCCCCTGCGTTTTCAGCAAGTACCCAGGACAGAGCTGAAAGCTCGTTTCCCGATCTTACGGTATTCGCAGGCGATCTGAACAGAATCAGAGGCACGAATGCCGTGAGTATGCCCGCTGCAATAATCCCAGTCCGGAGTTTCAAACTTTCTCCAGCAGACTGGATATGGATTTTCTGAGGGCCGGGGGAGCGGGAGCCCGGAGCAATCCTACAGTTCGGCTGTGGATTCTGGTGAATTTGCCAAGAAAAATCTCACAGTTTGGACAGGCCTTAATGTGGTCTTCCACACGGCTTATTTTTTCGGGAGCCAATTCTCCCGAAATGTAGTCGTTGTAATGATCCAGAACAAAAAGACATTCAGGACTCATTGGCCTCCAACCCTTCATTGAACCATTGACTCAGCATCTTCTGAAGTGAAGCTCTGGCTCTGTGCAACCTTGATCTAACCGTTCCCACGGGAATCTCAAGTATCTTCGCTGTATCAGCGTAAGAAAACCCCTCGACATCACACAACAGCACAACACTGCGAAAATCAATGCTGAGTTCTGCCATTGCTTTATCAATATCTTCGCGCATCATATCGCGGAGGAACATCTCAAACGGCTGCGGCCACACACTCCCGGTGAACCTCTGATCTCCCGACTCGACTTCATCCGTCCAGTCACTTGGAATCTCACCTTTGCTTTTAGCCCTGTGCTGGTTGAAAAATATGTTCCTCATAATTGCGAACAGCCATGCCCTTGCATTGGTTCCCCGCTTGAACTTGTCCGCGGCTTTCAGTGATCTTGCGCAGGTCTCCTGTACAAGGTCACCGGCATCTTCCTGATTCCTGACCAGATGCAGCGCGTACCTGTACATGCTGTCCAGGTTCGACATCACCTCATTTTCGAACGCAAGTCGATTTTCAGACTTTGTATTCATTAACCCTCCGTAAGTGGAACATTAGCAAATGGTATCCTCAACGGCAAGTACCATGAGTTCCGGGGAAAGAAAAGGGCTGATGCCTTTTCCTGTATTCGTATGTGTTGACGAAACAGTAACATCCACAACCTGTAGTAGTCGGGGCTTGTTTTAAATACTAAATATTGATAATTTCGACAAAATGTAACATTGAGAGGAGATCTTGTGTCAGGGGCGAAACTCAGTCTGTTTGAAGACTTTTTTAATACAGAGGAAAAGAAAGAGGAGCGTGAGCAGCCTCTTGTTGAAAATCTCGTGACTCCATTGTTTACTCCGAACGCCGAGATGGTTCTCGGGAAGCGTTATCTCACAAGAAGCGGTGATGGTGAGATTCTGGAAACACCATCCGAGATGCTGTGGAGGGTGGCTTCCTGTGTGGCCGGTGCTGAGTCCGAGTGGGATGGCGATACCGGGCAATGGGCTGCTGTGTTTTATAACATGATGGCACGCAAGGAGTTTCTTCCAAATTCGCCAACGCTGATGAATGCGGGGAAAGAGCTCGGCCAGCTTTCAGCCTGTTTCGTGCTTCCAATTGAAGATAGCATGGAGAGTATCTTCAATGCTGTTAAAAACACCGCGCTGATTCATAAAAGCGGTGGCGGAACGGGGTTTTCCTTCTCGAAGATCAGACCTGCAAACGATTACGTTCACTCCACCAAAGGTATTTCCAGCGGACCGATCTCATTCATGACTGTTTTTGATCACGCTACTGAAACGGTGAAACAGGGCGGGGTTCGGCGGGGCGCGAACATGGCGGTTCTCCGGGTGGATCATCCGGACATTGAGCAGTTCATTACCGTAAAACAGGATATGGGACTTCTGAACAACTTCAACCTTTCCATCGGAGCTACCGATGCTTTCATGAACGCAGTGGACAGGGGTGAGGATTTCTCACTCGTGAATCCCCGAACCGGCGAGAAAGTGGACAGCCTCAGCGCGAAATCCGTTTTCTCGAAAATCGTGGACTCCGCATGGGCAAGCGGAGAACCCGGTCTCATCTTTATAGACAAAATGAACGAGGCTAATCCCACGCCGCATATTGGAGAGATTGAGGCTACAAACCCCTGCGGAGAGCAGCCTCTTCTACCTTTTGAGGCGTGCAACCTTGGTTCAGTGAATCTTTCACTGATGGTCAGACGGGGTGCCAACGGATATCCCGAGGTGGCCTGGAAACGGCTGGAAAAAACCGTCAGGAATGCCGTGAGGTTCCTTGATGATGTTATTGAGGTCAACAAGTATCCTCTTCCGGAAATAGATGAGATAGTTATGGGTAACAGGAAGATAGGCCTTGGACTGATGGGTTTTGCCGACCTCCTGTTCCGGTTGTCTATCCCCTACAACAGTGAGAAGGCCCTTGTACTTGCTGAAGAAATAATGAGTTTTGTGGCTGACAAAGCAAGACAGACCAGTACTGACCTGGCCCGCGAAAGAGGCGCGTTTCCAAATTTCAAGGGCAGTCTTTTCGACACCAGAAATCTTCCCGCCATGAGGAACGCCACCGTGACCACCATAGCACCCACCGGATCCATCAGTATTCTTGCAGGCTGCTCCAGTGGTATTGAGCCCGTTTTTGCTCTGGCGTACACCCGGAAAAATCTGCTGGATGATGGCGACGAGCTTCATGAAGTGGTACCCGAGTTCGCGAAGGTTGCGATGGAAAGGCATTTTCACTCTGCCGAGCTAATAGCGAAAATCGCCGAAAAGGGAAGCTGCAAAGATATGGAAGAAGTTCCCGAGGATGTACGCGGGGTGTTTGTAACTTCGCATGACATCAGCCCTTCCTATCATGTGAGAATGCAGGCCGCTTTCCAGAAGTACACGGATAACGCTGTCTCAAAAACGGTGAATCTTCCGTCAGATGCCACCCGGGAGGATGTTGCTCAGGTATTCCGTCTTGCCAGGCAACTGGGCTGTAAGGGGGTTACTGTTTACAGGGATGGAAGCCGGGACAAACAGGTACTGAATCTCAATTCAGATAAGCCGGGGACAACAGAGGAACCAGTCAGGATTGGACCCAGACCCAGACCTGAGCTTACAAGGGGCGTTACAAGGAGAGTACGGACAGGTTGCGGAAATCTCTATGTAACCATTAACGAGGATGAGCACGGTCCTGTGGAGATATTCAGCCAGATGGGAAAAGCCGGCGGGTGCGCCGCCAGTCAGAGCGAAGCCATCAGCCGAATGGTATCCCTCGCTCTTAGAAGTCATGTACATCCCCTGGAGATAGCCAGTGAACTCAAGGGTATCAGTTGTCACAGACTGGCATGGCAGAATGGAACCAGAATACTCTCCTGTGCGGATGCTATGGGCAAAGCTCTTGAGTGGCATTTGAAGAACGGGGACACTGATAATGACGAGCGGCTCGAGAATGAACCTGATACGACGATTGTAGCAAAGGAAAACTCCGGCTCTTTACCCTTAATCAATAATCTTGCCGGGGCATGCCCTTTTTGCGGCGGCCCTTTGAAATATGAATCAGGCTGTGTTTCATGCGCGCTTGAATGCGGATACTCGGAATGCGGTTAGAATTCCTGGAGATCCAGGTGGCCACGATCACATAATCGATGGCGTGGCCAGCTGGTAATGAAGGTTACTCCGTGTCTGTACCCTCTGCGTTTTCAATTTCCTCGAGGGCTTTTCCCAGAGCCTGATGCACTTCTTTCATCAGATCAGGATTGAGGGTGATGCCCTTGCGTGTGGGTTTCCACTCTCCATCATCGGCCATGTAGTAAGTGCGGATCTCTATGTACTGGCGTTTGCGAAACTCGGTAAGGGCAACTCTTACAACATCCTCACCCTTTTCTATCTGAGCTATCTGCTTATCCACTTGAACCTCCCTGGTTTCAATTTAAGAGGCTACTGTACATACTGAATAACTGTACTGTCAAGTGCGTCTTACCCGGCAACTGTACCGTTTGTATATTCGTCCATACATGCCGGGGAGCTTTATGACAAACGAACTGGACAGATTTAAACACCGATTTCGTCAGGTACTGGGGGCGTTGCCCTGCGGGTATGTATACGGAGAAGTGATTGTAAACGGGAACGGCGAACCGGAGGATTACTCCGTCCTTGATGTGAATCATGCTTTCTCGGAGATCACAACCGTCACCAGGGAGAAAGTACTTGGCAGGCGAATATCCGGTCTTTTTTCTCTTTCCTCAATAAAGGACGACATTGCTGTTTTCGCCAATGTGGCTCTTACTGGTGATCCCGTTGAGAAGGAGTTCTTTTCCCCGCACTTCGGCAATCATTTCAGAGTGTTCTGCTTTTCTCCGGAGGAAGGATTTTTTGTAGCCCTGCTAACTGATCTTTCACGGGGGAAGAAACTTGAAAGCCGTTTTGAGTTCATCAAGACATTCGGTAACTCTACTGCGGATGAATTCTTTATTCTTGATCCAACGGGAAGATTTATCATGGGGAATAAGGCGGTTGCCAGAAGGCTGGGAACAGCTCAGGAAAGAATTCCCGGTCATCATCTGTCAGAGCTTAACACGATGGCAGATAATGAATGGTGGGATACCCTCTGGAAATCTCTTCTTCAGCGGAGTTCCCTGCAATTCGAAACAGACCACAGAGGAAAAGACAACGCGGTGTATCCTGTTGAACTTTCAGTTGATCTTATGGAAATCGGCGGCAGAAAGTACGCGGCATTTGTAGCTAAGAATGTTTCCAGCAAGCGAGTTCTCAGCAAAGCCCTCCGGCAGGACAGGCGCTTCGCCGAGCAGGCGGCCTCCATGGCGGGCTATTTCGCGTGGATGATTGACTCCACGGGAGTGTTTCGCCCTCTCCTCGGAGGAGAGAGCGGCTTTGTTTCCGGACCTGTTGACGATGTGTTCCTGCCTCTAATTCACTCTGATGACAGGAGCCAGCTTTCCAGAGCAGTTAAGCTTGAAACAGACGGCAGCAGAGAGATCAGGATTAAGACAGATCGCGGCACAGCTTATCACAAACTCAGATGGTCTCATGTTGAAGACAACTGTGTGGTGGGCATCTGCTACCCGCTGAGTGGCGCAGGGCTGGCAGGCATGGGAAGTGAATCAACGGTGATGGATGCCATTGGCCAGATGGCCGAGTTTGTGCTTGCAAGGGTGGACAAAATTGCGAATGCTCTGGATGATGATGATGTCGGAGCAGCCGGTAGAATGGCCAGATCACTCACCGCGGACTTTTCCAACATTACGGGAAAGTCAGACTCTCCCGAAAAAGTCAGATTTGATGCTTTTCTCGCCGGCAATGAAGGTATGCTGAAACAGTTGCTTCAGCCGGCGATACCTTTAACAATAGACACATCCCGGAGAGCGGTGGGGCTTGTTGACCCGATTTCTCTGGAGAATATCCTTGTAAGGCTGCTTCTCGTGATACAGAGTGCCGGTCTGGTCTCAGCTGTTTCAATACAGTCATCAGGCGATGCTTTCAGCGCGTGTATCACTGTGACCGTCGCGGGCAGAGATGGCATTCAGGCAGAGCTTGAGAGATTGTTCATCCCGGTAAAGGATTCAGCTCCCGGGCTGGCGTCTGTTTACGCCATGGTCAGATCCGGAGGCGGTCGCGTTTGCTACGAGACATTGAATGACAGTGTGGAGTTTACTCTGAGTTTTCCGAAGGCGGGAATGGATGATGACTCAGCATATATTCTCATAGCCCTTCCGGACAGCGTTGATGCCGCCAGATCCTGCGCGGCCTTGAAAAGCGCGGGTTATTCTGTGGCAACTGAAAACAATTTTTCCGAGATACTCCGAAGAATCAGTGAGGAAGGTGCCGGCGTGCTGATAATATCGGCATCCATGCCCGAATTTTCACCGGAGGAGGTAATGTCCAGTGTATCCGGCGTGTCTCTGATTCAGATCGGGGGGAAACAGATCAACCCCGATGCCAGGTATCTTCCCGATGGTTTCCGCACAGGCGATCTTGTGACCTGCGTAGATGAAATTGCAGTTACAACTGAAATGCCTCAGGCAGAAGTTCTCCAAGAAGGAAGTCTCTGGGGGGAACTCCGTCTGACGCCACCGTTATCCTGAAGTCTTTGTCACAGAATTCCCACAGCACCTGCCTGCACGCCCCACACGGTACAGGTGGTCCATCCGGGGAATAAATCACGATCTTCTTGAATCTTCTAGCTCCGGTGGCAACTGCGGCGAACACCGCTGACCGTTCTGCACACATCGTCATGCCGTAGGATGAGTTCTCAACATTTACTCCGCCATGGATGTTGCCGTCTGAATCTTCGAGAACTGCTGCCACTCTGAAGTGTGAGTATGGCGAGTAGCTTCTGTCAATCAGTAATTTTGCCTCACTAAGCATCTCATCAGATGTCACAACGCACCTCTTTCAGAAATGACCTGCCGGGAAAACCTCCGCCAGCCTGGAAAAACTCTGCCAGTGTACAGGCAATATCACTGAAAGTGGAGCGTGTTCCAAGGGAAACTCCAGCACAGCCGGGAGAGTATACCAGCAGAGGAACAAATTCTCTGGAGTGATCGGTGCCCGGTGTAGTCGGGTCATTGCCATGATCCGCTGTGATAACAAGGATGTCTTCTGAATCCAGCGATGCAAGCAGAGACGGCATCCATTCATCAACATCCGCAAGTCCTTGAGCGAAACCCCTGTAATCGTTTCTATGTCCCCACTTTGAATCGAAGTCGCAAAAATTCGCGAAGATCAAACCGCCCGAAGATCTCCGGATTTTGTCAAGAACCAGGCTCATGCCCTCTGAGTTCCCGGCGGTGTGTACTGTCTCAATACTCCGGTGACAGAAAAGGTCATCTATTTTACCCACACCTGTGACTGTAATCTCTTTCTCAACCAGTCTGTCCAGCAGCGTTTCACCATGCGGAGGCACAGAATAATCTTTCCGTCGTACAGTCCGGACAAACTTCCCGGTTTCTCCGGTGAATGGGCGGGCAATAACCCTGCTGACTCCCAGGCGAGGGGGAACAAGCATTTTCCTTGCTATCCCGCAGCACCGGTAAAGTTCATTAACAGGCACTACGGATTCATGAGCGGCGATCTGGAAAACGCTGTCTGCCGAAGTGTATACGATCAATCCCGCTGTGCGTACCTGTTCTTCACCCAGACGCTGTATTATTTCAGTGCCGGAAGCAACCTCATTACCAATTATGGAGTGACCGCAGGCA
>JAUVIS010000172.1 GCA_030592635.1 Candidatus Fermentibacteraceae bacterium
AACATAAGAACCTCCAGAGAAAAGCCTCAGGCGCGGGATGGAAGCAATATACCCGCCTACAGAAGGCGGGTCACTACGATAGAGATAAATCTTCTTCCATCACAGAACACAGTGTCTGCTTCAAAGGGTTGCAGCCCTTCTGTAATTACACAGTCAACCTCAAGTTCTCGAAGAAGGCTTTTCGCTCTGTCTGAAGGCCAGTCGTTGAGAATGCCGGCATATTCTTCATAGTTTTCGGGAAGGGTTGTGCTGTAGCCGTTAACCGATGGAGTGAAATGGATCACAGATCCGATGAGCCTTTCGGTTTCAGTTTCAGGTCTGTCCAGATCGGAAGAAACAGGAAGATAGAGTACTCTGCTGAAGTTTCTCCCGGCAATCCACCGGTGCCACGGCTGCGGCCCGAGAGGCATTGCTTTCAGAGGCGGATGCCATACCGCTGCCGCCGCGAGAAGAATTCCGGCAATGGCCAGCACAGGTTTCTCTCCCAGTTTGCGCCCCGCAAAGATTACAAGGGGAACAAGTGTGAAAATGCCTGCCCTGGCCGGAAGTCTGATGGAAGAACAACCGGGAAGCATTGCAAAATACCTCAAAGGTGCCGGTGCCAGAGCCTTGCCGAATGCGACCAGTGTGGGGCCGAGACTGAACAACGCAAAGAATAAAACACAAGCCAGGAGAAAAGCATCCCATTTGTTTTTCTTTCCCTTGAGAAGGAACCAGACGCTTCCGGCCAGCACCGCAAGCCCCGGCCAGAGGGCAGCTTCAGGATGTACCCAGTCCAGTCTCATCCAACCCGCAAGGAGGCTGTTTCCCCAGGGAGCCAGAAATGCAGTGATGTCTGTTGATGCAATTGAGTCAACGGGCCAGACTTCTGCATTCTTGAGATGAGGAAGGAGAAGGGGCAGAGAAGCAAGATTACCTGTAAACCACCAGCCTGCCATGCGAAGCAGTTTTTTTCTCTCGGGGAGGAACAGTGTACAGGCTGCCAGAATCAGCAGAACAAGGTTCAGATAGTACCAGTGATACAGAGAGGCGGGACATTGCAGGAACACAAGCAGAGCCAGTTGCCAGCCGGTACATTTTCCCTGAAGAATCCGAAGCGCGTATACAATCGCAAGAATGGAAAATCCCACGGAGAACAGTTGAAGATGCCAGATGTGCGACTGAAAATAGGGGAGAAAAATTACAACGGAGCCAGTAAACAACGATCCGTGGAATGACGCTCCTGTTTCAGCGGCAAGAAGTGAAGCAGCCAGTCCGGCAAAAGCCAGGAACAGCACAAGAAGAATGTTGTGAACGCGAACAGCTTTCATGCCGGAAAGCTGCAGAGGCAGAGCAAGCATGCTCTGGGTAAGAAGAAGATCATTCCGGCCGTTTCCATCGGGGAAGCCCTCGAAGATCGGGAGATCAAGCGGGTTCTGACCAGAGAGAACAGCGTGACTGTTCCACGCGATGAGCCAGCTGTTGAATAGTGTATCAGCGTGATCGTGTGGCTCCGGTGTTAAAGCAAGGGGCCATGTTACCATCACGGCAAAAAGAAGAAAAAGAGGAAGAACAATAATCGGTCTTATGCCGGAATTGCCCTTCCCCAATTTTCTCATTCTATCAGTAAGCTCGTGCGATTATGGCTGTGGTGGAGGTTTCTCTGCCGGTAAGGAAGCAGGTTCCAGTGCCTGGGCGCTGCTCAAGAGGGATACACCTTACAGTGGCTTTGGTTTCCTCCTGTATTCTGGTCTCATCCTCGCCATTGCCATCCCACCAGACGCGGTAGAAGCCCGGCTGATCAGGAAGCAGTTTCTTGAATTCGTCGTAGGTTTCCACATCATATGTGCGGCTGTTCCTGAATTCAATGGCCGATGCCAGCATTTCATCCTGTATGGCTGCCAGGATTTTTTTCACAGACTCTGCAATCCCGTCCATGGGGATGGTGAATTTACCTTCACGACCGGGTTTGTTTCTGGGGCCTGCCATCACATGACCTTCAGCCAGATCCCTCGGGCCGATCTCCAGTCTCAGCGGTACTCCGCGAACTTCCCAGTAGTTGAACTTGAATCCGGGGCTCATACCCTCTCTGTCGTCCACTTTGACTCTGATGCCCAGTTTCTTCATCTCCCCGGCAATCTTCCGTGCGGCTTCAAGCACAGCGACTTTTTCATCATCTTTTCGGGCGATGGGAACAATTACCGTCTGTACAGGTGCCAGCTTCGGCGGAAGTTTTAACCCGTGTTCATCTCCGTGAACCATTATCACAGCGCCAACAAGTCTTGTGGTAACGCCCCAGCTTGTCTGATGAACGAGCTGCCTCTCATTATTTGAATCCAGATAGAGCGTATCGAAGGCTTTTGCAAAGTTGGTTCCCAGATAGTGGCTGGTTCCGCCCTGCAGAGCCCATCCGTTGCTCATCATGGATTCGATGGTGTAGGTGTTCACAGAACCGGCGAATTTTTCCTTCTCGGTTTTTCTTCCCGGTATCACGGGGATGGCAGCAATGTCGTGCATGAAGTCAGAGTAAACTTTCAGCATGCGCATGGTCTCTTCCCGGGCATCCTCTTCAGTGGCATGGGCGGTGTGTCCCTCCTGCCAGAGGAATTCTGTTGTTCTGAGGAAGGGTCTGGGGCGAAGCTCCCACCGGACCACATTGGCCCACTGATTGAGAAGCATAGGGAGATCTCTGTAGCTGTTTATCCACTTGCTGAACATGTGGTTTATTATGGTTTCAGATGTTGGACGAACCACCAGAGGTTCTTCCAGTTTCCTGCCGCCTGCGTGTGTTACTATTGCCAGTTCCGGACTGAAGCCTTCCACATGCTCGGCTTCCTTTTTCATGAAGCTTTCGGGAATGAGAAGAGGAAAGTAGGCGTTACTGTGTCCCGTTTCCTTGAAGCGACGATCCAGGTCGTCTTTCATCAATTCCCATATAGAGAACCCGTATGGGCGTATAACCATGCAGCCCCGGACTGGAGCTGAGTCGGAAAGCTCAGCTTCTCGAATGACATCCAGATACCATCTGGAGAAGTCTTTTTCCGGACTCGTGATGTTTTTCGCCATAATTTACCTTTCATTATCACATTCAATGCCTGATAAAAAACAAAACCGCTGAATCTCCTTCTCCCCGGGGGTTTGACGAGAGCAACAGTAAGCGGTAATATAATCAGTGCAGGGAACCAGAGATCTGAGAGTGGTAAATTACCCATGAAGGCAGCACCTGCCTGCTTCGAAGGCGCCCCCTCCAAAGGGGGAAGCCTCTCAGACCCAGGTGGTTGTTGTAAGTCCTTTAACCCTGTTGTAAGAGCATTCCTCAGGGTTTGGTTCTCTGCACTCCTTCAGTACATTTTCGTACCCGTTTACACCGAAGTAAATTCCGAGTCTTTGAGTGTTGTTCAGGTTCAATTATCTTACTGCGGTACCGTAAAGATTAAGGTGGAGTGAAAATGGCAGGTAAAAGAATAACTGTAAAGACCATAGCTACCATGAAGAAGCATGGTGAGAAGATAGTGGCTCTGACTGCTTATGACTACCATACCGCCCGCCTGGAGGAGATGGCAGGAGTCCATATTATCCTTGTGGGAGATTCATTTCAGATGGCAGTTCTGGGAGAGGAAACAACTCTTGGAGCCGATATGAATGTTCTTGTTGCTCTCTGCCGGGCGGTGAGGAACGGAGCACCCGACACTCTGGTTGTGGGAGACATGCCGTTTGGAAGCTACCAGCCTTCAGATGAGATAGCGGTGATGAACGCAGTACGATTCATTGCAGAAGCAGGAGCGGATGCTGTGAAGCTTGAAGGTGGCAATGAAGCCGCAATAAGCCGTGTCAAGGCCATCGTCGCTGCTGGAATTCCAGTAATGGGACACATTGGTCTTCTTCCGCAGTCCATAAAGAGTGAGGGAAGTTACCGTGTTGTCAGATCCGATTCTGAAGAGATGCTTCTGAAGCAGATAAGCGATCTGGAGGAGGCTGGAGCCTTTTCCGCGGTTCTTGAAATGATTGAGGAAGATGTGGCAGAAAGAGTTTCTATGGCCTCAGGTATTCCCACTATTGGCATTGGCGCCGGCAGATACACCCACGGTCAGATACTGGTGGTGAATGACATGCTGGGAACGAACGGGGATTTCAACCCGAAATTTCTAAGAAAATATGCTGATCTTCACAGCATCATGAAGGCAGCGCTGAACAACTATGTAAGCGATGTTGCCGGTGGAGCTTTTCCCGGCGAGGAAAATGTGTTC
>JAUVIS010000179.1 GCA_030592635.1 Candidatus Fermentibacteraceae bacterium
GAAGACCCAGATCGCGCACTGCGCCTGCCAGTGGAAAAAACTTATCGCCGGAAGCCCCCGGCTGCTCGGGAAACCACTTGTCGGTAAGTTCTGCTCTGACTATGGCAGTGTTGAATCCGCTTTCAACCGACTCCTCCAGAATAGAGAGAATGGGGTTTGCTCCCTGTAATCCGTAGATATCCTGCCAGATAAGAAGCAGATCATTAGCCGATCTTATATCCCAGGCAACGGGAAAAATGACACCTTCCTCGTCAGGCGAACTGCCGGAAAAATAGGAATAGTTATGCCCGTGGCTCTCCCACATGTTCTCCCCGAACAGAGGAATGGTCGCTATTAACAAAACTGATAGATATAGTCTGCGCACTACTCTCCTACTCTGGGCATTCTGCCAAGTTGTATCAATAGTGAAGCCTCACTTGTGAGAGCAGCGACTCTTGCTGAAACCAGATTGGCCTCCGCCTGTGAAAGGTCAGACTGTGCGTCAAGAAGATCCATAAGAGGCAGGGCACCCATTTCATAGGACATTAATGAAAGCCTGTACTGCTCCTGCGCCTGCTCCAGCATCAGTCTGGAATCACTGTAGTACTGAATATCAAGTTTCAGCGAGTTGCTGAGAGATTCAACCGATGCACTAACACTGTTTTCCAGAGTTTCAAGAGATGCCTGAGAGATAAGACTGGATGCCCGTGCGGTTTTTATTCTTGACTCACGAAGAAACCCGTCGAACACATTCCATGAAAGACTGATTCCCGCATTGTAGCCGTCATTGTCGAGCATCCGATCAACATCATCAAGAGTGTTATCGTTCCAGCTCCACCCGGCGGATGCTCTCAGGCTGGGCCAGTAAGCTCTGCCGGCAGCGGTTGACTGAAGTTCGGCGGCTCTTGCCCTGAATGAGGCGCCCAGAATACCGGGATTACCGGAATAGTCAAGAGAAATGCGCTGAACCGATTCCAGTGGAAGAGGTTCAACAACTGCATCAGGATTGATCTGCAGATTTTCAATACTGCGATCCATACCCGCTGCATTAAAAAGGGTACTGTATGTTGAAAAAAGAGACTGATCTCTTCTACTGACTGCGAGTTTGTCACTACTTTCCTGAACCTGTACCTGAAGCAGCTGAAGAGTAGTAACGCCACCAATCTCGTAAAGAGCCTCTGTTCTGTTAAGCTGGCTTAGAGATCTTTCGTGAGCGGCTTCTGCCGCTTTCTTTAATTCCACGGCTTCAAGAACACCGTAATACGCGTTAACAACATCCATGGTCACATTCAGAACATCTCCGCGATGGTCAGCCTCTGCCGCCAGCAGGGACAACTCCGACGCTTCCAGATATAGCCAGTTCTGCCCCCCTGATTGCAGCAGTTCCTGAGAAAGAGAAAGACTGGTGGAAAATGAGTTGGTTTCACTGTCCTCAATACCACCGCCTGTTACCGGCATACTTGACCATGTTCTGGAAGCACCGGCAGACATGGTTAGAGAAGGCCATAGAAAGGACTTGCTGCTTGTAAGAGAAGCTTCCGATGAAAGAAGTGAGGCATCCGCTGAGGATATTGCCGGAGAATTCTGATATGCGAGAGAAACCCAACCGGCAAGGTCAAGCTCTCTTACCTGATCTACTTCAGGCTGAGCAGCCAGAAAGACAGAAAACACAAATAACAGAGCTGTCATGATCCTCCTTCAGCCCCCTCCGGAGCAATGAATACTGGAAGTGTCAGTAAAAGAATTCCGAATAAATATACAGTCCATGCAAGTCGCTGCCCAAAACCAGCAGTCTCATTCCACCCGGTGGAAAGACCTCTGCCCCACAGGTAAACAGTTGCGAGGGAAGCAATATCAAGCCTTGCGGCGAAAAGAACAATAAACACTGAAAGTCTTGTCACGGGCAATTTCATCATTCCTTCAGCGGGACTCCATGAAAACCCTGTCGGCAGGGAAAACAGGTAGGCCAGAAATGCAAGAAGAGCTACAAGAATCATGAAGGCTCCCATGGAGAGAAAACTGCTCGTAATCGCGGGCCACAGAGGTTTTTTCCCGCCCAGAGCAAATGAGAGAACATAAACAGCAAGACCTGCTGCGGATGCCAGAACAGCCCTCTCAATAAGTATCCACGCCGGTATCATAAGATCAGATTCTGTGAATCCTCCTCCCTGAAGAATGAAGGGAGTGAAACCAATAAACAGAATCACCGCAGCAGTGCCGAAAAGCGCTTTGTTCTGATTCTTTCCGGTGACACAGCCGTACGCGGTGGCCGGATCTTTAAACTGAATAAATACCGCGAGAAAAGCTTGCCATGCTCTCACCTGTTTTCACCCTCCAGGGTTTTACGGTAAACTTCCATGTATTCATCAACCCTGTTGTCCCATGAAAAATCAGCATTCATGCATTTTCTTCTGTACCAGGCCCATCTTCTTCTATCCCCCCAGGTTTCAAGAAGATCCTCCAGTGCTTTGATAAACTCGTCATATCCGCCGGAAAATAAAAAACCTGTTTCGGGGGTAACGCTGTCGGAAAGACCTCCCACTGATCTCACCAGCGGTACTGTGCCATACCGCATAGCCATCATCTGGCCGAGTCCGCACGGCTCAAATACGGAAGGCATCAGAAAAGCATCAGTGCCCGCGAATATTCTTCTTGCCTGACGGTCATCATAGGCAATCGTTACTGACAGCCTGTCAGGGTACTTCTTTGCTGCTTTCAGAAGAGCCTGCTCCGCCCACAAGTCCCCGGTGCCCAGTACAACCAGGCTGAAGTTCATTTCCATGAGCCGGTTCATGCTCGCGGTGACAAGATCAATGCCTTTCTGCGAGGTAAGTCTGGTTACCATTCCAAGCACTGGAGCATCTTCAGAAGGTTTTATACCAAGCTCCGCGCAGAGCAGCCTTTTGCAGTATGCTTTACCTCCCATGTTGCCCGGGAAGTAGTTTCTGAAAATTTCATCGTCAGCAGCGGGATCCCAGAGAACCGGATCAATGCCGTTGAGTATCCCTGTAAGCTTGTGTGAGTACTTCCTGAGAACTCCGTCCAGATCACAGCCCAGCTCTTTAGTTGTTATCTCTCCGGCATAGGCGGGGCTGACTGTCGTTACCTGGTCAGCGAAAGTGATACCGCCCTTGAGAGAGTTCCAGTCCCCCCAGAATTCAAGCCCGTCTATGTTGTACAGGGTCTCGGGCAGGAAAGTTGAGGCATAATCCGAATGCGGATATCTGCCCTGAAATTGAAGATTGTGAATGGTCAGCACCGTAGCCGTATCCACTTCCCGGAGATACACCGGAATCAGAGATGTCTGCCAGTCATGGCAGTGAATTATGTCCGGGACGAATCCGTCAAGACTTGTGAGCGAGGCAACGGCTCTGCAGAAAAAAGAAAACCTGGCGGCATTGTCATCCCAGGAAGAGCCCGGAGTAGGTCCATAAATCCCCCTCCTCCGGAAGTACTCATCCTTCGCCACTAGAAATATCGTTGTTCCTGATATCTCCGTACGGGCAAAACCAAAAGATTCCTGAAGGAAGGTTTTCTGCGGAAAAAGCCACTCTATCTCAAAATCATCGGATTTGATCTCACCGTAGTATGGAATTATCACCGAAGCCTGAACACCATCTGCTCTGTTCAAAGCCTCGGGCAGAGCCCCGACTACAGAACTTAATCCGCCTGTACTGATCAGGGGGTAGACTTCGGATGCTGCATGGAGGATTCTCATTTTTCACCCCCTTTCATTCTGAAAGCGATGACCGCACCGCCAATAATAACTGCAGCCAGAGTAACCATAAGAAGAACTGCTGTGAGTTCCGCCATGAAATCTGTGGCACGATCAAGTTCAGCTCCGAGAATAACTCCGGCAATAACCATCAGCGCGTACCACAGAATAATACTGAAAGATGTGTAAGCGAGAACAGATGACTTTTTCATGCCGGATGATGCAGCGACAATAA
>JAUVIS010000098.1 GCA_030592635.1 Candidatus Fermentibacteraceae bacterium
CTCCGGCAATAGGAATCAGTCTCAGGTTGAATCCAATATTGATCACAGCACCGAAAGCAGTCATCCAACCTATGTACTTAGTCTGTCCGGTAAGAAGCGGAGCTGTCTGTGAAACAGTAAAAAGTGCATACATGGCGGCAGATCCGGCTATCCATGGAAGTACCTTTGCGGCCGGAAGCCACTCACCGCCTCCGAACACGGAAACAATCTCATTTGAGAGAAGAGCGAGAACCATTGCCGCCCAGATCACTGTCACCATGAAGAGCAGGGCGCTTCTGCCCAGCTCATCCATTCTTCCTCCCTCTTTTTTCTTCCTGAAAATGTACCTGTGCCAGGCCATGCTGAAGCCCAGCGTGAGCGGAGAGAGAATAAGAACAGCTCTGCCTGCCCATTCGTACCAGCCACTCTGGTTAAGATCAGTACAGATTGTTCGAAGCATAAACATATCCGCGCTGGACAGAACCAGCAGAGCCAGACTTGCGGGCACAAGGGGCAGACTGAAAGCAAGCATGCTTCCTGTGAGTTTTGCGGGCGGTTGGATGTTGGAAGTATTCCGGGTTACCCTCCAGATGAAAATGAAGGAAAAAACTACAGCAAGAGAGGTTGGTATCCACCGGGCTTCAAGAAAAGCCTCTATCGCGCCCTTTGCATCCACGGATCGAAGCAGAAAGAAAAGCACTCCCAGAGAAAGCATTCCCCGGATGAACTGAATGGTGAAATATGTACCGGCCATTCCCTTTGCCCGGGGCATTGAAAGGGCAACCTGCAGCAGAGCCACGGAGCCGCCCAGTGCAAGAGCATGAAGAAGAAGGGATGAATTTGTAATATGAAGAGTCTCAGACAACTTACCGCCAAGGGCAAGAACCAGAATCGCGGCAAGCAGAAGAGGTGCAAGAGGCATCACAATTGAACGGATAAGAACAGCCCTGTGCGCGTCTGTCTGGTGCCAGGCTCTTATTATGGAGGCGGGAAGACCGAGAACCACTATTCCCGCGATGATCTCACTGATCATTCTGACCACACCGAGTTCACCGGCCTGCTCCGGGGTAAGGAAGGAACTCATAAACGGCAGGAAGGCAAACTGCACAAGACCGCTGACAATCATTGCCAGAGCGTATAAAAGGGTTTCTTTTGCCAGATCTCTCTGTCCTGTTTCTGCCACTACTTTGACCATCCAAGCTCCGCGTATCTTTTATGCATCTGCTCTGCTACCGACTTCCAGTGGTGGGTTTTTCTTATCCAGTCAGGTCCTGCCGCGGCGTATCGGTTCCTGAGCTGCTCATCAAGAACCAGCTCAGTAAGGACCTTCCCGAGATTATGCGGTTCCGCAAGGGCAAACGGATGATCGGGAATGAAATTCTGATAGGCCTCGGAAAGGTTTGTGACTGTACAAAGACCCATTGCGAGGCTCTCCAGGGAGTTTACACCGTAGCCCATATCTCCGCTCGCGATCTGGTCTACGGCTATGTGGCACCGGGACTTCAGCCTGATCGCGTCAGCATGGGACATGTTCTCAATAAGAACCATTTCCACAGGAAGAGTTTTAGAGAGCTTTTCCACAACTTCCACTATTTTGTCTGTACCCTTCACTGACCTTATCCGGGGAGCATGGCATATCTTCACAATATTGCCCGCCGGGTTTGCCGGTGGAACCATGGAAGTGTCGAAAGGAAGAAAAAGGTACTCCAGTTCAGGATACCTCTGATAGAGATCAAATTCGCAGGTGGTGTGGAGTTCAGTGGCATCCCATACCGGCCTGATGGCCCCTCTCATCCTTAAATCAAGACCGTGGTAATTTGAAACGATGTGCCTGCCGGCGGCTCTGAGTTTTTTTACATCTCTGCCGTCCCGAAAAAAGCTCATGCCTCCTTCGAGAACATGAATATCAAAATCCCGGAGCTTGTACTTCTTTGCCGCGCGGTTTACCAGAGGAGTCCAGGTCAGATCCCGAAGGGGCATAAGTATCCGTTCCAGCCTGGACGGTGTCCAGAAGATTCTTTCTGTTGTTCCTGTGAACGGTACCTTCAGACTTCCGCTGCGAATAAGCCTTTTTACCTTCCAGAGCCATTCCATGGGACCCACAAACGGCAGGTTGAGACAGATGTCCTCCGGATAGCAATTTCTGGCTCTGTAAAAGGTCACAAGTCTGCTTTCGTGCCCGAGAGCCTGATGACCCTTTACGAAAAGAGTAAGTATGCCGGTGTAGTTCTGCGGAGACAGATGAAGAATTTTCATGCCCTTCTCCACCTCTTTCCCCGCATTGCGTAAAGAAAAAGAGCCGCGCCGGCGGCAAGCTGCGCCAGAGCTCCGGGAATACCTGCCGCGTGGTAACCGAGCAGATCCGGATGAGCAATATCAGGATGAAGCAGCGTTTGAAGCAGTGGTGAGCCTCCCGGTGACCATATTACCATCTGCCTTGACTGAGAGTCAAAATCATCCGCGCCCAGTCGCTGTTCAAGGGCATTGGTATCGGTAATTCCCACCGCAAGAGTTATCAGTACAGAAATTGCCGCCAGTACCCTGAACAGTTTCCCTCCGACACCCGGCCTCATCAGCGGCATGAAAAGGACTGGAAGAACCATGAAAAGGAATCGGGGTCCCCAGCCGGTTCCACCGGTCCAGTCATGGAGAAATCCGTGAAGAACCAGTGAAAACGCGAAAGGACTCCAGAATCGCCAGTCTCCACAGTGAAAAATCGCCAGAATGGTGAGAGGCGCGTACCAGAACAGTCCCTTTCCCGGGCTGAAAAGAAGACCTGGAATACCACGGCTGAACATATCCACCGCTATAGCCGGATCCTGGGAATGCCCGTCTGAAAGAATTGAGCCGAACCGATAGAAGTTGTAACCGAGTATTCCCAGCACAAAAGGGAAAGCTCCCGCGGCGGCGAGGGCGAATTTCTCAAGATGTTTCTCTTCTGTCCAGTACATCGGCAGAAGAACAACCGAATCCGGACGAACCAGAAGGGCAGCCCCAAAAAGAACTCCTGCAATAAAAGGTTTGTTTGTCTGCATGAACCAGGCTCCCCACAGGGCAAGCGCGGCGGCGGAAGTAACATCGTAAGGCATTCGACCGTAGATCAAAGCCATGGTTCCAGTCATGACCACAATAAATCTGCCGAAATCTATTCTGCCCATGAAGCCCTCTGCCAGTTTTTTCACTGCCAGAACAAGCAGTACGCTGGCAAAAGCACTTGTAAGCGCCGCAGCGACCTTGCCTGCCGAAAGCCCCAGAAGAATGCCAATACCCGCGGCGGGAAGAAGAATCACTGAATACCCGGGGGCATGGGGTACATAGTCGTCGGATCTTACACCGGAGACATGCCATCCATCCTCGGAGGTGAAAAGATCGCGCACTCCGTAAACTGATTCAGCGACCTGATACTGGGCTGAAATATCAGTTGTCATAAGTCTTCCACCGAAAAACATGATGAGAAGACCGCTCCAGGCCAGAATTGTACGCAGATCCATTGCAGTCAGATCTTGCCTGTGAAAGTATTTCGAAATTGACCCCTGGCGGAAAACGATTCTTTGAACCGGCAGAGGCCGTAGTTGACCTCCATATTCAGCGTGTAGGTTCCGAGATCAAGATAATGGTAGCCCATTTTCCTGGCCCAGCTGATAACCTCACGATAAACAATGTTCACCGGACGCATCGCCTGGTATTTCTCGTTGTGGGAAATGTAGAAGGCCAGAGTAACCCTGGGATTGCAGTGGAACATTATCATTCCCGCATACACTTCACCGGCATCATCAACAGAGATGAACTGCCTGACGCCGTTCTGCCCCAGAAGATCCCTGAGCAGATTCAACTCTTCCAGAGAATGGGTAGGATCAACGCCGTGTCTCTGCTTCAGGTTACCGGCCAGAACAGGATAAAACCTTGAATAATCATTGTCCTCAATTACACGGAGACCGGACTTGACTGCCTTTCGGACTCCTCTTCTCGCGGACTGGCTGAAGCCAAGGTCTATTTCTTCCCCGAGTCTCTGAAGATCAATGACTGCGGTAAGTTCTCTTTTTTTGTACTCAAACCCGTTCTTGATCAGGGAAAAATCAATGAAATTGTGGGGTCGCCTGTAGTAGGAAACAGGAGGAGGAGTCATTTCTATTCCGACAAATCCACGCTGTCGGCAATAGCGGATAAGTGCGTCTGTCAGTCTTTCCACCTTGTCCAGCCCCAGGCTGTCATCAAGAACAGGGCCACCGTAGGAGGCTCCGGGATAACTTCTGAACCAGGCGCCGTCATCCCAGCGGGCAACCGCTCCGGGGATAAAGGCCATAGGTTTTCCGGAACTGCTCTCGATCACAAGATGATGGTTGTCGAACCTGCCCTCCGGATGATAATCAAGAAAGGCCGGTGTATGAAAAACAGTTCCGTTGTTTGATCTCTCAACGAATGAAGTCCATGCGGCTCTGTCTTCCTTCAGCACTCTTCTTACTTTAATGCTCATCGTACCAGCGAAACCCTGGCCTGATAAACCGTATTGTTTACGGTAACCAGCGCCATATAAACTCCGCCGGCAGCGATCTTTCCATCCAGTGACCCGTCCCAGATCCAGCTGGAAACCGACTGGGCCTCAACAGTTCCCGCATGGGAACCGTCAAGATTGAAAAAATCAACTGTGACAGGAGCATCGTCGTCGGGACCGCACAATCTCAGCTGATCTTCTCCGGAAATAAAAGGCTGCGGGTAAAAAGACACACCACTTCCGGGAGGAGTGACATCCCCATCCTGAGTCACAAGCCAGAGGCCTTCCATTGAGGAGAAGAATACGCCACCGTTCACCATATCCCTTGTTGAATACTCCCGGTCGTAAAGGTCGGAAGGAATGTAATCGCTGTTAAACTCGGTAAACATATCAACCTGTCCGTCAGCAATCCTGTAAATTCCTGATGCGCCCAGGCACCAGACTCTTCCCCGCGAGTCCATGGACATGCTCTTTATCTGCCCGGTGATACTCATGTAAGGTGCGAATCCGCTGCCTGTCCAGAGAGCAAGTCCCTCGGCGGTACCGGCCAGAAGCCCCGTTCCCGGAACTCTCAGAAAGCAGAATACCTCGCTGGAAGGCAGACCATGGACTGTGGTGTACGCCGCGCCGGAACCTGGAAACCAGGAGTCGTGAGACGGATCAGCAGGATTCCCTGAATGGACAAGAAGCTGGCACCCGGCACCGGTTTCGAAGGCAATCCACAGGCTGTCAGCGGAGACTGGATAAATTCCTCTGGCATTAATTGAGGCAATACCATCATTGCCAAGTCTTGGTGCCCAGTTCATTGTGCCCATGGGATCTCCGTTGAATCCCAGAATACCGCCTGGCTCTTCCGGCTGTCCGGCAGGATCAAACTGTCTAAAAGCCGCCCACATACCGTTACTCTGACTGACTATCATTACCGGTTGATTGTTGGGTATGTCGGCTTTTATTATGGTGGCCCATTCGCTGTGCCATTCCAGCGTGTCTTTCACAAAAGTCAGAATAGTGTCACCCTGGCTTTCATATGTACCGTTGTCGCGAATCCAGGATAAACCGTGGTGGTATGAAGAGGCCCACAGGCCAGCCGCGGGGTCAGCGGCCACCGAAAAGGTCTGTGAAGAATTGGGCATCCCGTCCTGTTCCACATAGCTTCGCCAGCCGTAACCGGGATAATAAGCCTGAACTCCACGGGAATAGGTTCCGGCATACACCCGTCCATCACCGCAGGAAGCCATCTGGTGAACCCTTTTACACTGCATACCGGGAATTGGAATGTGCTCCCATAAATTCCCGTTCAGATGATAGAAGCCAAGACCGGTCTGTGTATTCGCCAGATCAATAATACTCGTCACAAAACTGAAGCCGCTGTAGACATCACCCTCCAGCTCAAAAAGGACGGTAGGCCAGTTACTGAAAGGAAGACCGCTGCCGAGCTCAACCCAGCCTGCTCCGTCACGGCGGAAAACAACCCCGTGCCCCGCGGCAAGAAGACCGTGTGAAGTTTCCCTGACATCCACAATCGCACTGTCTGAAACGGAGGTGTAATCAATGATGAACTGGAAGGAATCGGCGGCGGCTGCCAGCTCAATCGCACCACTGCTGCCGCAGGCGTATATGGAATGTTCACCGGCTCTCACTCGGTTAAGCAGCAAATTCTGTGTCTCCGGCCAGTGTACCCATGAATCAGGAGAAAAGGGCGTGCAGGCAGAAGGAATAGCATATATCCCTCTGCTGGTACACAACCAGAGCGTATCATTTCTTTCCGCGATGGAATAGACATCATCGGGGCTGAAAACATCTTCGGGTACAGGGACAAACCCGTTTTCATCGCCGCGGGCAAACCCTCCGTCGCAGCCTATCCATATATATCCCCCTGACTCTGCCAGCGCGTTTACTCTGCCCTGGCCCGGAACACCTTCAAAGTTGCTGTAATTAGTCCAGACATCCCCGTCCTTCATCTCAAGATATTTGCCCTCTGTGGCAATCCAGAGACGGTCGCGGGAGTCAAAAAGAATGTCTCGGCAATCAGGAGTGGGGAGATCATCGGGGCATGAGTAAATCGTGCCAATACCGGATTCTTCAGAGTAATGAAACACGCCCCCTGAGGATGCGCACCATACTCCGTTACTTCCGTCGGATTGAACATTGTAGACATAAGAAATGGAGGTGTTCAGTTCCCATTGGGGAGTTGCCGCCAGCAGAATGTAAAAAAGGATATGCATAAAATCCTTTCAGAAAAGCCATGGGAAACGAATATGCCAGACCATCCAGGCAGCTTCCCACACGATAGAGCGAGACATTTTTGATGTCCCGGAATGTCTGTCAATAAAGACAATTGGTACCTCAGTTACCGAGCATTTCGCCTTGTAAAGCTTGTATGTAACCTCTATCTGGAATGAATACCCGTCAGACCTGACAGTGGAAAGATCAAGCTTTTCAAGGGCTGATCTCCTGAAAGCTTTAAACCCGCCTGTAGCGTCTTCAACAGGAAGACCTGTGACAATCTTTGAATACTTGTTAGCGAACCAGGAAAGCATAAGACGGTGGAGAGGCCAGTTCACCACATTTACTCCGCTTACATATCTGGAACCAATCACAAAGTCGTACTCCTCCAGCCCCTTCACAAGATCGGGAACTGAGTCAGGATCGTGGGAAAAATCCGCGTCCATCTGTATTATCGGATCGAACTCAGGTCTTTCAAGCGCCCAGGTAAAACCTGCCACATAAGCCTGTCCCAGCCCGTTCTTCGTCGGCCTGCTCAGCAGATGAACTCTGCCTGTGTCCCTGAACGAAAGTACAGCTTCTCCTGTTCCATCCGGACTGGAGTCATCAACCACCAGAACACTGGCTCCGATTGGAAGCGCAAGCAAGCGGGGAACGATGTTCCTGATGTTCTCGTACTCATTATAGGTCGGTATGATAATAAGCGGTTTGTTCAAGCTCTGCCCTCCCCGTTTCACAGTTCGTGGCAATATAATCCATTGCATATACGCGGAGTACCACGCAGTACTCTTTCCTGAAAGAAACATGAATAAGTATGTTCCCGTAGAAAAACACCAAACACGCCGGGAGAAAACATGAAAACAACCATACTCACGCTTATTCTCACTGCCGCTGCGGCAAACGCGTTCACAGCACTGCCCGCTCTGGGTTATTCCTCTTCTTCCGGATTCATTCTCGGTGGTTATCTGGTCTTCCCTCTGACATCTCCCGGAGACCAGTTCTCCATCGACACCTACTATGGTACCGCCGGCGTAATAAAGTTCCAGCCCGGTCTAACCAGAAACTTTGACAGCGGGCTGCTTACATCCAC
>JAUVIS010000097.1 GCA_030592635.1 Candidatus Fermentibacteraceae bacterium
AGGCTCCGTACAGGTATAGTGATAAGTTATCTCTTCCCTCCAGCCGGTTCCCCACCCGGACAGTGATACAATTGTCTTGTTTGAACCGGCAAGAGCCGAAGGATTTGTAAACACGGAAAGAGCCGATAATCCGTCAGGTACAGCTGCTCCGCACATCCCTGCAGCGAAAGGGCTGAGACTCTCAACCCGACCACCAACACTGAGTGCATCCCAGTACCCGTAACCAAAAACCGTAACAGCAGAGATAAAAAGCAGTATCAGGACTCTCACACCACACCTCCATATTGATTTATCCGAAAACAATTCTCCAACCGCCACGAGCGACGGGGTATCTGCAAGCCAAAGGCTGAACATAAATACTGAAATCGACTGTTCACCCCGGGGCGGGGAATTGAATCCTCCCTGATTAAAGCACATACAATTATAGGAACGCAAGTCGGTGGATGCAATATCATCATTTGATACAGATATTTTATGCTCTGGGATTATATCGGGCTGCAATCATCTTTCAACACCAGATATTCCCGGATATCGGCGTTGCAAACATGAGATTCCACAACTCCCGGAGAGTTGGAAGAATCTCGCAGTACTCCCGGACAATCGCTTTCATCTGCCGGAACGGCAAAATTCCTGACGCGTATGGTTGTCTTTTCAATGGCATGGACACAAATCAACCATGAATATTCTACTTGACATGTCTGATTTTCATGGTGTTTTCCTGTTATGATTAAGCGGAAAAGAATAGAAACAAGACTTGTATCTGCTCTGGAGAGAAGCAGGGCAGTTCTTCTGTCCGGACCTCGTCAGAGTAGCAAAACAACTCTTGCGAGGGGCTTCGTAAGCTCCGAGTCAGCGAACTACTTTGATCTGGAGAATCCCCTTGATCTTGAAAGGCTCTCCGAGCCATTCACTGCGCTTGCTCCGTTAAGGGGGCTGGTGGTTATAGATGAGGTTCAACGGAGACCTGATCTCTTCAGCATTCTAAGAGTCTTAGTTGATCGTGACGAAATGCCTGCCAAATTTCTTATTCTGGGAAGTGCGTCCGGTAACCTGCTGCGTCAAACATCGGAAAGTCTTGCGGGAAGAATAGAGATTGTGCGGATTGATGGATTCAATCTTGAAGAAATCGGAAAAGCAAACCTGGAGATTCTCTGGTTCCGGGGAGGCTTCCCTCCCTCTTTTCTGTTATCCAGCGATGAAAACAGTTTTGCATGGCGGAAAAATTTCATTCAAACCCTGCTGGAAAGGGACTTTCCGCAGTGGGGTGTACATGTTTCATCTTCAGCACTGGGCAGATTCTGGAGAATGCTGGCCCACTGCCATGGCCAGACCTGGAACGCAGCTGCACCCGCAAGAGCACTGGGCGTGAATCAGAACACAACAAAACGACATCTTGGTCTGCTGACTGATGCCTTTATGATCAGACAACTTCAACCGTACTATGCCAATCTGCGCAAAAGACAGGTTAAATCCCCTAAAATTTACATCCGGGACACAGGGTTGCTTCATCAGTTGCTTGGCATATCAACATTTAAACAACTTCTAACGCATCCAAAAGTTGGTGCTTCATGGGAGGGGTTTGTGATTAAACAGATACTTGCAGTTACCTCTTACGAATCTGCTTTTTTCTGGGCAACTCATCAGGGTGCGGAAATCGATCTAATCCTTGAAAGAGGTGATGAATTACTGGGGATTGAATGCAAGAGAGCTGATTCTCCCAGGATCACTCCCTCTATCAGGATAGCATTGGATGACCTGAAACTTGATAGAATCGCTATCCTGTACCCGGGAAACAAACGCCACCGTTTAAGCAACCGGGTTGAGGCAGTTCCTCTTGTTTCTCTGGCAACAGGTAAATCTATTTTTTAATGAAGAAGGGCTGCTTAAAATCACAACGGACAGAGCCAGAACTGAGAGTACCGGGAGCATGTCCAGGCTTATCTCTCCCCGGCGGGACCACTCAAATGAGTAGTCCCGCAGGGAAAACTGCTACAGGTGTATTCCCATGGTCGGCAACCACTCAAAGAGCAGGAACTGTGTCTGCCCGATGAGAAGACTGATACGAGCCATGACGGTATAGCCGAAGCTGGCGCCGAACGCCACCATAAGAATGGTAATACCGATGTTTGCAGCTCCTCCCACAACTCCTTTGTGGGGTTTGCTGAAAAAGAAGTAAACAAGACCGCAAACAACACCTGTTACCATGATTATGTTGCTCACCCAGTTGAACCAGCCACCACCCTGTCCAAGGGCAATAATAGTTCCATTAACCTGAGCAAGTGCTCTGGTTTGGAGCATTGCTGTAATGCTGATACCGGCGCCTGTTCCCACGATAAGAGCAAGAGAAAGCCTGCTCAGTCCTGCAAGTTTTGGTATAAGTCTGAACAGCATGAATAAACTCAGTACACCGGGTACCAGCCAGATGGGCTGGAAACCACCCTCCATCGGTACAAGCTTCTGCCACCAGTTGGGTATCAGTACATTCATGATTGTGTAAATAACCCAGTAACCGGCGCTCATACCCACAAAGAGGTGCTCGGCAAACTTGTAGAATGGATTATCTTTGTAGAGAAAACTGTATAAACAAAGGGACAGAAGAGCTCCCAGCCATATTCCTATCACTTCCCAGCTCATTTTGCTCCTCCCTTCCTCTTTTTTTCTGACAGATATGCGATGTTTCCAATAATGATGAAAAGCATTATCACAAGATGGGCCACTGACTGGGCTGCCATTCCGGCAATTGCGATACCTGGAGGAGGGTTTTCAACACCAACTCTTACCATGGTTTCATAATCACCGGCACCCTTAAGACCGCCAAGAAGACCGATCAACTGCCCTGTTGCAAGAAAGGGGTAAAGCTGAGGAGCACTAACTGCAGTGCAACCACCACCAACAGGAAGGTTGTATCTGTCGCCTGCCATCATAACCCAGGTTTCAATGCCTGGTTCTCCGGCAGACAATGAAATTATCATGTCGAGATCACCGAGTTTATTCACTCCCTGCATCACAGGCATATCGTCAATCGAATTGCCGTCATAGTCAACAGGGAACACCGACTTTATATCACTGCCCAACCTGACGATAAGCACACCGCCGCCGGTCTTGTAGCCCAGATTCACCCAGTCCACATACTCTTCCCGGCCCAGACTGTCTGAGACTGCGATAAGAGCTTCGTTTCCCAGGCTGACTCCCATTGGCCACAAAGCCATTGAAACAATTTTGATGTCTTTTGTCATGAGCTGCTGAACAAGGGCGATTGCCATGGGCTGAAGCTCCGGCATTGTTGAGGGATCGTAGTCAAAACTCAGGAGAACCCTGGAACCTTCAGGCAACGCATCAATCATGTTATATAGATCCATGCTCGGTCCCTGATCAATTGGAATGGGCAGATTCATTCTAAGTGCAAGCGGTATAATAACCGCAAGAGCCATCAGGACAAAAATTACCCTTCTGTCCAGGTTGCCCAGTTTTTCAATGAATGTTGACATCAGTCTGCACCTCCGAGATAACTCCGCTCAACTCCGAAGATCATTCGAAGAGAGGTAGCTACCATACCCATGGCTGCACCTATCATCACTGCTCTCTGGCCGGCCATGTTGGGATATTGCATTATCCATTCACTTATGAGTGGGATTTTGTTCCAGATCATTGAACCGATTGGAACCCTTCCCAGCATAACCACAAAAGCACTTATTAGAAGCAATGTTGCACGCCAGTTGCTTGCCCGGAAAGCTCTGAAAGCAGCACTCGCTACAAAAAAAGCAAGCAGACTGAACATTGTTGCAGCCATTGGTGCCACCATCTGCTGGAACAGGTAATCGAAGGGAAGATCCGCTTCGATTCCGAATACCAGCCCTGTAATTATCATTACTGCAAATCCGATCAAAGTAACAGGACTGTACTTCCAGTTCTTGAGCTTGAAACGAATCTTATGGGTATGTACTTGAATAAGGTTTACAGCACCAAGGAAAATAGCGGCACTGGCCACAATCATATACCATTCCTGCAGACTGTCTCCCATTGGTTGTGTAGCCGGCACAAAAAACTGAAGGATCATTATCATTCCGGCTACGAATGTGATCATCAAAGGTATTGCAAGTCTCACTTCACAGCCTCCTATTCTACTCTGGTTATTGTTTTGAGAAAGTCAGCCACCTTTGTGGCCGGTTCCCATGCCTCGCCAACTGTGGCAGTGAGAACACCAAGGACTATCACGATCATAAAGAACAGCTTCGCGATATCCTGACCTCGGAGACTGCCAAGCAGTTTAGGCTCTCTGGAAAGGTAAGCGCTCGCGGCAAAGAGTTCCTCACCGATAAGCGTGTAATCGCATGCGGCAATAAAGAAGGGAATCTGACTGGGCATGGCAGTTCCAGCAATCTGAATTGCGCCTACGCTTCTTCCGGTCTCAGCAAGAATGAGGCTCTCCGCATAGAATGTGCCCAGCATAAATATCGCGGCAGGTCTCTGCCTGACCATTATGCCGTCAACTCCTGCTGCATAGCCGAACTGATCATCTGTGATGTAGTTGATGCTTTCTCTCTGGTAAGCATCGGGTCTTCCAACCTGCAGGTAGGACTCTTTCACTATCTCCTGAGCGACACTCATAACCACAGAGCGGCAGGTGGGCACCAGAAGAGGCGAACCGTACTCGGCTGTTTTCATGGCGACGCGGCCCAGAATCACCATACTGGCAATTGTCTGTATATCATCCATGTCCATGATGCCTGGAATGTACATAACCGGGCGACCCATCTCTGTCGCTCTGCCGACTGCATCTTCAACGGCTGTGAGACCGGCGATCCTGCGAATGTAGATTTTCCCGCCCCGCTTGCCGTGTTCAATGTAGTAGAAGATAACAAGACTGATAAGGGTAAGTGTCACCAGCATTCCGATTCTTCCGGTATGAATCCACTGTTTCTGCGGAACAGCAGTTACCGCTTCGCATGGCTCTTCCCCTGCTCCATTGTAAAAGGGAACTATACGGTAGGAATACTCCTGGTCGTTATCCAGCCCCACATCGGTTTTTCTGCCGCTGGCAGGTGCGAGAGTGGAGATCGGAGACCAGATACCGTCATGGTCAAACCGCTCAAGGATCATGGAATCAGGAAGTGCCGTACCGGCAGCAACCGTCCATGTGAGGTCGATGCCCCCTCCGGCATCATTGGGAGCGTCCTCCGCTGTAAGTGACTGTATGAAACAGCCTCCGCCATCTACAGAAGCAAGACCGCCACTTTGTGCGAACATTACCGCTGTAAAAACCAGAAGAGGAAGTACAAACAGCATTTTTCTCATACTGCCGGAACCCCTTTCGTTAGAATTAATCGCGCAAAACACAGTCTGACAATAATAACCCCCCTCGGACAACCCTGCAACAAGGCCATGAAGTAATTTGTCAATATTTCTTTGTATTTGATTGCATCCTATGTTGTTAACCCTTGATAGTATTTACCGTTGATCTCCTGCTCAGAGCAGCAGATAAACCTGCTTAGAATGTAAACACGAGTGATACTCTAGTTGATGTGTTTTGCAGGCTTTCATTCTCGGGTGGGACAGTAGATAAATATTCAAGTGCATATGAATATGACACTGACAGTGTTCTGGTAATATTGCTCATTACAGTGGCTGATGCATCGATTCCATAGCTATTCGAATCCTGTAAATTCTGAGTAAACTCCCCTTCCACAGTAACATATGGATTAAAGCTTCTGGATGTATTTATGAAATAACTCAGCTTAACAGCAGGGACCAGTACATAACTACTCTGCCTGTCGATATCGTCTTCCCATTTGTTCGTAGTCCTCCCTGCCCCAAGGAAAGGACGCATTCTAAGCTGTGATGATAGGGATATTGTATACCCGCATCCCGCTAACGCTTCCAGTTTCCATCGGTTGACAGAGTTTCTCCTCTGGTTCCAGTTAAACTCCAGTTCCTGGAAAAATTTTCTGTTGGAGTAGTTTCTGCCTGATACCGAAATATCCGAATATGTATATCTCTCATCGGATCCGGGCCAGCTGTTACTGGAGTAACTTGTTGAAATCTGTACACGACTGTTGTAAAGTCCGTATCTGTAACCTAACTGCCCGGAGCATGAAAAGTTATCCTGTTCATACTCTCCTCTTGAATTAAAATAACTGGCAGAAACACTACCTTTTAGACCAGTATTGGCATTTTCCCAGTACTGATTACTGGGTTGAGCTGAATTCAATTCACCAGTGCAAATATGTTCCAGATACATTCTCGTCCGGTGAATAAGAACAATGCTGTCTGCCGACATTTCAAGCAAAGGAGAATATGCCTCAAGGGCAAGTTTGTATTCTCCAGCAATTTCTGCTGCGATTCCCTGCAATGCTCTACATTTGGGTGAATCCGTCAACTCAACAGAGTTACTCAAAGAGCTGTATGCTTCACAATATTGTTTCGATTTCAGTAAACATATTCCCTGATAAAACCGCAGTTCGGAAGACATTGGATATACACCTATTGATGTCTTCGTTACTCTTTCAGCGCTGCTCATCTGATCATTCTGGATTAGTAGATAAATGTACCATTCTATCTCCTCTTGAGTCATTGTCTCAATCTCAATCGGAGACAGTACATCCAGAGCATCAACCCAAGAGCCGGATGCTCCCAGAATTCTACTAAGAAGGTGCCTGTCGGATGTGCAACTGGATTCCGCTGAAATAAAATCAATTATATCCGCAACATATACTCCACCAGTGAGAACAATATCCGCTTGAATGCCGCGAAGTATCTTTTCATCTTCAATGGCAATCCCAGTTGTTTCTCTTACTATTCCATCTAAATAAATGATATCATAGTAGCTGCCTGAACAACTATCCTCCAGCGTAATCACCAGAAGGGTATCTGCACTGTTTGACAGACCGGCAGCTCTGAGCTGACGTATTCTAAGAAGCTCTGAGGCTCCTGCCGGAAATTCACAAAGAGAAAGGTATTCAAACAATGAATCAGACTCATAAAGTAATGAAGCTTCCTGGAGAATTGCACACTTCATTATCAGAGATACTACATCGCCTGGATTTGAATTGATAATCTCCAGAGCCTCTTCTGCATTTTCTTCAAGCATTCTGAGAGTTGCAAGACCCCTGTTCGCTTCTGATGAATATCCTACGGAAACAGCAGCTTCAAGAACCCGGGAGGCTCTGCGATCACCCTGAGAAAGCAGGCACAGTCCATAGTTGCCCCACGATGATGCGTTTGCTGAATCAGCGAAGAGCTCTAATTCGCAAGTGCTTTGTGATGGTATATAATTATGGCCGTACGCGGATGACAGGCAAACAATGCAAACCGTCCAAAAAGCGTTCAGGGATTGCATATTCGTATTCTGAAAAGTCTGGGCAAAATGTTCATTCCTTAAAACAGTGCAACTCGAAATTTCTTTCAAGTAACATAGTAGATTTTACTGAAATTGCTCAATTTGAGCGGATATTTTGCAGTGGTTAGCTTTTTTGCCTGAAATTGCCAAGTTTCTTCTCTTGTTCTGAATGGAACAATTTCTATTCTGTGCGTTTTCACACTATTCCCTGAAAAACGAGCGGGGAGCTAATTTCTGTGACTTATTTTACCTGGTTACAGAAAATGTCTTCTAAGTGCATGGCCGAAAATACAACATCTGCCTAAACGAGATATAGACAATCGATGTCGGTACAACGCCCATTGTCGGCAGTCCTAGCCCGAATCCATCACAAATAGCCCTTGAAAGAAGCTCCAAATTGTAGTATAATAGTTGTGTCACAACGACTTACACTCAACAAAGAGGAGCTTCTAAATGTCACAGTCTGTCCCGAATAATAACCAAA
>JAUVIS010000037.1 GCA_030592635.1 Candidatus Fermentibacteraceae bacterium
AGTCAGGCAGGAAGTGTTCATCTATGTAGTCCTTGCTCTCTCCGGAGTTTGTGTAGGGGTTTGTCCACAGAACCTCGGCAAGAAACAGAACATCCTGATAGAAATCTTCGCGGAAGCATTCTTCATACGCGGCGATGTTGTTCACGAATATCTGTGCTTCTGTAGTGTTCTGAACCGTTGCTCTTCCCACGAAGATATCCGGATGCAGGTCAACCTCATCGTCCACTTCACCGAAGATATCATTCATATTGGCATCCCAGGTTCCATCCAGGTCGGAAAAGTAAAGATCACAGGGAAGATCATCCTCTCGTGGATGAATATCTCCCTCGCAGGTCATGGCATAAGCGAATCTGAATGGAACCAGATCGGTATCTCCACCAAGAAGGAGGTAATCAAGACCGTTCAGTGCATAGTAATCCTTCACGAAGTTACGAAGTTTCTCCGCGTTGTCTCTTCCGGAGGAGGCAGCATAGACAGCATCCATTGTTATAACTTCTGTAAGAATGCCCTGATCAGTTCTGTGATCAGCAAGAAGCTGGAAGATTGATTCAAGAGAGGAGTCGGTGACGATAAGCATTCTTTTGAAATCGTCATCCTTTCTTCCGCGGCTGAACGGTCTTTCCAGAAGGGGAGCAGTTTCAAGTTTGATTTCAAGCGAAACAAGTTTCTGGAGTTCTCCGGTAACAGGGTTCCATCTCAGAGGAGTTACAAGAATTTCCGCCACCGGCAGGCCGTTCCTGAATCCGGTTCCTGTGAGTTGCGCCGGCTCCGGCGGCCAGAAACAGTCAGAGGAATAGATTTCATCATCTGCCAGTGGAGAAGTGACTTCAGCATCGAGAAGAAGGGGAGTCGGCGCCGGAAGAGGAGGAATGACAACATCATCAGCGATGGTCTCCCATAAGGCGCTTGATGTTAATGACAGTGCCCTTTCCCCGGTGGGAAGGGGAGCGCTCCATGGCAGTTCAGGCAGGGATGGGAATCCTTCTTCTGTTCCGGGGTAAGCACTCGTTATCTGCGGAACCACTCCTGACGGAGTTACCGGCAGGTAACAGGTTCCCACAGCGTCAGCGGGAAGATCTACAGTTACGGTAGCTGCGTAGGCAACCATTAGAACGAGAAAGACAAGAATCAGTCCGGTTTTCATCAGAACCTCCCGATTGTGTTTCTATCTTTTAAAATCATGACTGCATGAGTATTAAAAATTGTTTCTTCCGCGTCAACAAATACTTCATCGTTAAGTCGTAGTGAAAATGTGTAAAATTACCTGAAAGACGCGGGTGTTATGTGTTCAACTGCACAAAAGACGGAGGAGGAGTGACTGATAAATATCCCGCTTTACATTATTAATCGTCTGTCACAACAAAGCGTTGAATTACTTTTGTCACCATCTGACGAGCAATTAACCCATCACTTCCGAATCTGCTGTTTGACAGGATTTAACTAACTTCCCAAAGATAACCCTTTTCTTATTTGTACGATATGCATCACCGGGATAACACGGCTCGAAGAACAATATGCAGAATCTGCTCTGCGATCCCTTTGCACCACTGTGTTTATGTACCAGACGAATTATATTCACTTTGCGCAGTTGGTAATATTCTTAATTCGGAAGGGGTGTTTACTCGATGAAAAATGCGGCTGTTTTTTCAGGATGCAGAGGAATGAAGAAGCATTTTCTTTCTGTTCTGGTCTTTTTTCTGTTATCCTCAGTAAGTAGCGCCCAAACACCGGAAGACTATATTGTTAGAACTTTCGTGGACAGCAATGGAGATAAGATTGACGAGATCATAGTTCCGGGTCAGCCTCCAGAGCATCACAGGGAGCCTGCGGTGGAACTCCCGGATCCATCTCCATCTGATGGGGTCAATATTCTCAGCAGCGTACCTGCTTTTGACTGGTGTTACGGATGCTCCGCTACTGCCGCAGCCATGATCGCCGGCTACTATGATAACCACGGCTATTCAAACATGTATACCGGGCCGACCAATGGTGGTGTTGTACCTATGAACAACAGTGCCTGGGGATATGGCGAATGCTCTCTCAGCGCGACTCATATGGGCTATGACGGGCTTTCTGCAAGAGGCCATGTTGATGACTACTGGGTTTCTTCCGGTTCATCCGGCGATCCTTACTACGGGAACTGGACACAGCACTCTTACGAAGACTGTACCGCAGACTACATGGGTACAAACCAATACTACAATTGGAGTAATGTAGATGGAGGAACTACTTTTTACTTCCACGGTGATGGAACTCCCCTGTACGACTACACGGGCTGCGAACCGGACAAAAGAGACGGTTGCCACGGTTTTAGATTGTTTATTGAGTCTCGTGGTTATTCTATAGCATCTCTTGGAAATTACAATCAGTATATCCTGGGATACAGTGGTAACACAAACGGATTTACATTTGATCAGTTCAAAGATGAAATCGATACAGGATGCCCTGTGATAATACAGATCGCCGGCCACTCCATGCTGGGTTTTGGATATGATGATAATGACAGTAAAGTCTACATTCACGATACATGGGATCACAGTAACCACATAATGAACTGGGGCGGGTCATACAGTGGAATGGTTCACTACGGGGTGAGTGTCTTTAATCTGGCAGGCACAGCTATTGAAGGAGAGACCGAACTGGAAATCGGGGGAGCCCCTCTTCTCGTGCTCAACTCAATTAGCCCTAATCCCTTTTCTGACGCCTTAAGTGTTACATACAGTATTCCAGCGGAAACCATGGTTCATCTGTCAATTTTCGACCTCTCGGGAAGATTGATTGAAGAGCTGATCGATGAACGACTACCAGCAGGTTCACACACCGCAGTCTGGACTCCAGACCACAGTACGCCAGGCGGATGCTATCTGGTTGTACTCAATGCCGACAGACATTGTGAGACGGGAAGATGCCTGAAGCTGAATTGATATAGTATTTGAAACACTCAATGAGACAGAAAAGCAGTAGAAGTTTTAAATGACCTACTTTACTGCATGGTATTGATTTGCAGACATCTTTTGTCAGTTGTCCCAACGACCCTATGTGTTGCACTTCCCAACAGGGAAACATTTGTGTAGTATAATTGGATGAGAAAACCGCTTTTGTTGTGGGTAAAAAGCGCATACAGCTTCTCCTGGGGAACAGATTTACCTGAGTCTCTGGTTGAAGAAGCGGAGCTGCGCGGGTTCGGCGGTGTGATGCTGGCTGATACCGGAGGAGTATACGGTCAGCACCGTTTCGCGGCAGCAGCGGTTAAGGCAGGCATCAAAGGCGCAGCCGGTGTAGAGATCGAAACAACCGGTGGTCTTATTGTGGTTGGGGCTCTGTCTTCCGGGTGGGGTCAGTTGTGCAGATTGATTACATCTGTTCATCTGGAAGAGCGGGTTGATCACCTCAAAGCTTTTTCAGATTCCAGCCATCTTTTCTGTATAGCGAAGGATGGAGAACAGGGCACTCTGGTTATTGAAAAGGGCTGGAGAGGTTCGGTTTACATCCCGGTGTTTCCCGGTCAGCCTGACCCGGATTGCCCTGCGGGGGTTCTTCCTGTTGCCTGCTTCCCATCTATGTATGCCTGTGAAAACTCTCCGCTGATACACTCAATGTTTCGGAAGAACGATGAACTGCTTCCCGTTCCGCATGTGCGGCAGATGCCCTTGCTTTCATGCAGGGAACATCTTCCTCTTTACTCATCCGAGTTGTGGAGAACTGCTCCGTTTGCTCTGGAGAATAATTTTCGACTGAGTGAGCTTGTCTGCACTCTTCCCGCTCAAAGCCCCTATCGGCCTCCCGTGATAACCGATGATGACAGCGCCCGGCTCAGGGAGATACTTTTCCCGAAGCTCCGGGAGGTGTATGGCAGCAGCGAGGCAGCAGAAAAGAGATTGATCGATGAACTCCGGGAGCTGAGCAGTGCCGGGCTGTGCGGGTATTTTCTGATCTTTCACAGGATAGTAACTTACTGCAGAGAGCACAGGATACTGGCTGTTGCCCGGGGATCAGCCGCGGGCAGTCTTGTTTCAAGGCTTTTAGGATTATCTGCAATTTGCCCGATCCGGTATGGATTATCGTTTTCACGCTTTTTCAACCGTCTCCGTGACGATCCTCCGGATATCGATCTTGATATTGACAGCAGCAGGAGAGATCTGGTTTACAAGTGGTTTCTGAATGAATGGGGCGAGAGAACTGCGGCTGTTTCCGCGACGGTGACATACAGAACAAAGTCGGCTGTTCGGGTGGCAGCGGCGGCCTGCGGAGTATCACGGGATGAGACCGATGTGCTGGCGAAACTATCCCGGAGCCTCTGGAATCCAATCTGGAATCAGCCCTTACCCGCAAAGGTTATGGAATGGGCACAGTTATTGATTGGCCTTCCTTCGCATCTGATGCCCCATCCCTGCGGTGTTGTGGTTGGCGAAGGGCTGATTGCCTCGGTTGTTCCAGTGGAGGTGTGCACAGGAGGGCTTCCAGTTACTCAGCTGGACATGCACGGAGTTGAGTACACTGGTCTTATCAAAATGGATCTTCTGGGACAGAGAGGTCTGACCTCTCTGTCTCTTGCAGCCGGGGAGGGTGATCCAGTCAAGCTTGTGAATCACAGAGGGTTTCTGAAAAGTAAAACTCTCAAGTTGATAAACACCGGCAATACAATCGGTGTACCTCACATTGAAAGCCCCGCGATGCGGGGGCTTCTGAAAAGAATGGATATTCGTTCGGTTGAGGATGTGGCACGGGCGCTGGCTCTGGTAAGGCCGGGTGCCGCTTCCGGGGGAGGCCGCGACAAGTACATGGCCGGAGGAGAGAAAAACATTCCGGTTGCTCTGCGGAATATTCTTCTTGAAAACCGCGGAGTTATGCTCTATCAGGAGAATGTAACTGAAGCCGCATGCGCATTGCTGGGGCTTTCTCCCGCCGAAGGCGATCTGATGCGCCGGAGGTTGAAACGCAGGGATGTGGAAAAGGAAGAGATCGTTTCCCGGTGTGTGAAAAACGGGTTTTCCCGGAAGATGGCTCAACGAGGCTGGGAGCTGCTTTCCGGCTACGCAGGGTACGGGTTCTGCAAGGCGCATGCCATGACTTACGCCGCTGTGGCTTCAGCCTATGCTTCCATTAAAACGGAAAGACCGGTGGCAGCCATGGCCTCTTTTCTGGCAGCAGGAGGAGGGTTCTACCGGCATCCCGTTTACATTGAGGAGGCCCGCAGACTCGGACTCAAAATACTGCCGCCTGATGTGAACAGATGTGAGTGGTTCTGCACCTCACAGAATAACAACAGCCTGATGATGGGTCTGGGTTACCTGGCTGGGATGGGTGAAACAGAATACGGGAAGATCAGAAAGGGGAGGCCTTACTCGCATCCGGTTCAGATCAGAACTGCCGGAATCGGGCTGAAACTTGCCCAGAATATGGCTATGGCCGGTTGTTTTGACTCCATGGAAATGAATCGCCCGCAGGCAGTATGGTGTATCAAAGAAGGGGCAAGTTCTCTGTTCCCGTTTGGCATGCCTCCACCTCCCTTGCCTGCTTATCTCTCTTCTGTCAGAGCTTCAAAGGAGCTGGAACTCCTTGAAGTAACAATGGAAGCTCACCCTCTCGCGTTTAGAAGCAGACCGGCTGGTTCGATTCAAATTGCGGACATGCCCGAGAGGGGTAATTATGTTATCTGGGGAAGAGTTCTTACAGGCAGGTCACTGAAAGGCGGAGCGGGTTTTTTTATGCTGGAAGATGAGACTGGTGTAGCGGATGTTTTTGCTCCATCCCCATGGTACAGAAAAGCCTCGGTTATCCTCCGGCGACCGGAAGCGACACTGCTGCTCTGCTGCGAGACCACAGCGGAGCGAACAGTTGTACGCCGTGTCCTGGGATAGTCGACTCCCTCTGAGTGGCAAGTCTTGAAAAAAATACAAATTATAGTATTCTATATGGCACAATGGCGACTGATATCACACCACTCTGGAAGGTGAGAAAATGAAAGTCAGGTCTCTGAAACCCTCTGAACTCAGATGGACATGCCCAACCGATATTTTTAAGTTCAACAAAAGCAGCGAAATCACCCCCTCCAGGGAAATTGTTGGCCAGGATCGTGCCGTCAGGGCGGTGAAACTGGGGCTTGAAATCCCCAGCAGCGGCTACAATATGTTTGTTACAGGGGTTTCCGGAAGCGGAAGAGAAACCACAGTCAAGCGGATTCTTGACCGGATTGACACAACCACAGACAAACTCACAGATCTCTGCTATGTCTATAACTTCGATGATTCTACCAGACCCCGGGCTCTTGTTTTCCCCGCAGGTGAAGGGAAGCAGTTCAAAGAAGGGGTGGAGCTGTGCGTGGAACTTCTGCAGAAGAACATCCCCGTTGTTCTCAGAAGCGAGAGCACTGCTGCAGAAAAAGGCGCGCTGATTGAAAATTTCTCCGAGCAGAAAAAAGAGCTTATGGATAAGGTGGAGAAGGCAGCGATTGAGGCCGGTTTCGCAGTAGTGAGCATACCGGTGGGGCAGGGGCAGAGCAGACCGGATGTGCTCCCGGTAATTGATGGAAAGCCATTTACCTACGAGGAACTGCAGCAGTTGGCAGCAGAAGAGAAAATCACACCTGAAAAACTGAAGGAATACAGAAATATTCACTCTGATCTGTTTAAACTGCTTTCTTCCGCTATCAGACACTCACAGTCCATTGAAATAAAAGCTCAGGTGGAGATTGAGAGACTGTACAGAAGAATACTGAAACCCACAGTGACAGGAATACTGGACAGACTTTCCGGTCTCGGGGAAAAGGAATCAGCGGAATATGTGAAGCGAATGGCAGAGACCATCCTTACCAATATAGATGTGTTCTCAGCAAATTCTGAAGAAGCAGATCCTTATGTAATATTTGAGGTGAACCTTATAGTTGATAATTCCGGCTGCAGGAAAAGACCTGTTGTTGTGGAACAGTTCCCTGATGCTGTGAGGCTTTTCGGAAACATTGACCGGATTGTGATAGACAACAAACCATACAGCGATCACACCATGATACGCGCCGGTTCATTCCTCAGAGCCAACGGTGGATATCTTATCATCAATGCCATGGATGTTGTGCGCCAGCCTGAACTGTGGCAGACTTTTATTCAGACAGTGCGAAACAGAACCGTTATCACCAGACCGAACGAAATGACCAGGGCATTCATGCCCATCGAGTTGCAGCCGGAGCCCATTGATGTTGATGTTAAAGTTATTCTCATAGGTCCCGGATGGCTCTATACAATTCTTGCATCTCAAGACCCTGATTTTGGTTATCTGTTTAGAATCAGAGCGGATTTCGATGACAGAATGGACTTGAACCCTGAAAACATTCAGGATTTTGCAGGGGTGATAGCCTATATCTGTCAGTCGGAGTCGGTTTTTCCGCTGAACAGAGACGCAATGGCTTCCATCGCGGAACAGGCCGTCAGACTCACAGGAAGACACGACAAGATATCTTTAAAATTCAACATGGTGGCGGACTATGTAAGACAGGCATCCTACTGGGCTGGACATGATGGCAGAGATGCAGTGACCGCTGAAGATGTGGCCAGAGCTATCCGGGAAAAGCACTACAGACTGAGCCTTGGAGAAGAGTACGCCACGAACAGGATACTGGAAAATCAGATCATGGTAGATACGGAAGGTTCCGCTGTCGGGCAGCTTAACGGTCTTGCTGTGTACTCAGGAGCTGACTATTCTTTTGGCCTTCCCAGCAGGATAACCGCGACAGTCAGTCCGGGCGTAGAGGGAATTGTTAATGTAGAGCGTGAATCAGAGTTGTCCGGAAGAATACACACAAAGGGTGTGTATGTTATTACCGGATTCTTCCGGGAGCACTTTGCCCTGGATTATCCTCTCAGCCTTTCGGCTGGAATAGTGTTTGAGCAGAGCTACGGAGGCGTTGACGGCGACAGTGCCAGTTCCACGGAGCTGTATGCTTTGCTCAGCGCCTTGTCCGGTGCTCCACTCCGGCAGGATCTTGCTGTTACCGGTTCAGTAAACCAGCACGGCAGGATTCAACCCATCGGTGGTGTGAATTATAAAATTGAAGGTCACTTCAAGGTTTGCAAAGAACGGGGTCTCACCGGTACCCAAGGTGTTCTGATTCCCGACTCCAATGTTGTTCACCTTCAACTCCACCGGGATGTAATTGAAGCAGTTGAAAAGAAGCTGTTTCATATCTATCCGATTTCAACTATTGAGGAGGGTATTTCCCTGCTTACCGGCATTGAGGCCGGTAAAAAGAGTGTCCATGGAACTTATCCCGCTGACACAATCCTGGGTATGGCAGACACAAGACTCAGGCAGATGGCAGAGACCGTCCGGGACTTTGGGGGAAGACGCTGAAAAAGGTAGTTTCATTCAGCTGGGGAGAGCTTGAGGCCGGCGGTTCAAATCTGGGTGATACCGTTATCTTTAAAGCACAGTTCAATGCCCTGAGTAAAATGGGAGTCAAGGTCGGAGTTCTCTCTGCAGAGCCCGTACTCACGAAGCAGAGATACCCGGGGATCAAATGTTTTGATGCTTCCCGTGGAAGACTCAAGGCTGTAATATCGGGCATAAAATGGGGTGACATAATTATTGTCGGAGGCGGAGAGCTGGTTCAGGATGTATCCTCTTTGTTCTACAGCCCCTATAATCTTCTTCCCCTCTTTCTTGCCGCCCTGTTCAGAAAGAAGGCATTTGCCTGGGCCATAGGTATTGGCCAGGGATCGGAGCTTGCCCCCCTGACTCCCCTTCTTACAAAGGCAGCACTAAGGACATGCGATGGAATCACAGTCCGGGACAGAGGTTCTTTCAATATGCTGCACAAACTCGGGTTCCGGGAGCCTGAGATGATACTCACAGCAGATTGCGCTCTTACCCTCTCCGAAGAAGAAAGGGAACAAAAGCAGTCAAACATCCTGGGAGCTGCTCCAAGGAATGTTTCAAACAGATCAAGAAAACTGCTGCCGCTTGAACTCAGGAAAAAGCTGGGATTGCACAAAGAGACAGATCCCCTTCCCGCAGCAGACGCATGGGCGAATATTCTTGACAGACATGTGACCAGACACGATTCGGAAATCATCCTTTTCCCCTTTCACTCCGGTTCTCTTTCCAACGATGACCAGGCTTTCTGTAATCTGGTAAAGAGCCGGATGAAGCACTCATCCCGTGTCATACTTGCGGATCCTTCGAAACCGGATGAATTTGTCAACCTCATTTCCCGGTGCAGAGTCATGGTAACAACACCTCTTCACGGCGCGATAATGTCTGTCGCGACTGGAACGATTCCCGTGTCTATCTCCTACGCCAGCAAATGCACCAGATTTATGGAGCAGGCGGAACTGCAGGAATACACTCCCTCAGGTAAAGCCGGTATTCCCGGAAAGAAAGCTGCCGTTGCGGTTGAGAGAGCATGGATTAATTCAGAAAACATGCAGAACAGGATGGATGCAGTTAGAAAGAACCTTGTCGGAAGAGCTGAAAAAACAGCGGAACACTTCAGGAAGACATTCAGATTATGATCCCCGGAATTCATGTTTCAACCGCTGGAGGTATCTGCAAGGCTCCTTTCAAGCTAAGAGAACTTGAACTGAAAGCAGGGCAGATATTCACAGCAAACCAGAGAAGATGGAAGAACAGTGAAATATCCCCGGCCAATGCAGTAAAATTCCGGGAAGCATCAGAAGGGCTGACCATAATTTCACACGCGTCATATCTGATCAATTTGTCCTCTGCCAATCCTGAGGTTGTTGAGAAATCACACATCGCTCTGGTGGAAGAACTGAACCGCTGCAAGGCCCTTGGCATCCCCTATCTGGTCATGCACCCGGGGGCCCATCAGAAGGCAGGTCTTGAGAAGGGGATTGAAATGATATCATCCTCCCTGAGGCAGCTTCTTCCCACGGTAAAGGCAGGCCCGATGCTTCTTCTTGAAAATACTGCCGGTGCCGGTACTACAATTGGCTGTCATCTGGAGGAACTCGCAGCAATCAGGGACAGCTCCGGAATTCCGGAACATATAGGTTACTGCATTGATACTGCTCATGCACATGGAGCGGGCTACAGAATCAGCGACAAGGAAACGGTTTCCGTTTTCATTAAAGAGCTGGATAGTATCCTCGGCTGCCGGAACATTAAAGTGTTTCATCTCAATGACTCAAAGGTGGAATGCGACAGCCGCCGTGACAGGCATGAGCATTTTGGAGAAGGAACAATTGGCATTGAGGGGCTCCGCGACCTGTTTCAGTCACCTCTGTTGTCTCAAACACCGGGTATAGCGGAAACACCCGGCACTGATGACGAGAGAGCCGCGGATATCCGGAAACTCTCACAATAGTAATGAAGGGAAATTCTGATGAAGAAACTTGCTATTTCTGGTTTTCTGTTCCTGTTTTTCGCCTGCGGAGAACCGGCAGAAGTTGTTTCCGATAGCGTAGATCCGGTGGACATTGCCGCAGATCCTGTAGCTCTTCTTACCGCAGCCACAGAAGCTGTACTGGCTGTTGACGCTGTTTCATACAGTATCGATCTTGAAGGATATTTTGTAGATGGCGATACCACTAATATTTCTGTTGAGGGAGAGGTAGTGCTTCAGAAGGGGGCTACCACCGAAGACGCATCTGTTTATGTCGATTACACGCTGACCATGGGTGATGAAGTTGTTTCGGGAACAGCAGCCTCAGACGGAGTAAATGCTTACTTCATTGATTCTGCTTCCGAAGGATTCTACTTCGGAGCCACAACTGCAGGAGCCTCCCGTCTGGTTCAGAATGCTCCTCAGGGAACTATCATGGTGGAATATCTGATTCCCACTGAGCCTTATGGTGCTGAGCTGAATGCCTCCGGATACGAAATGCTTGAACAGGAGACAATTGAAGGCCACCTCTGCTATGTGGTTGCGGTACAGATGCCTCCTTACACTTCCACATGGTGGATAGACGCAGAGACATATCTTCCCAGGGCAAACAGGATATCCGTATGGGGTCCCGACGGCTCAGGAATGGAGTACACAGTTATCCTCATTGATCTGAATGTTGAAGCTCAGCCTGAACCTGCTCAGTACCAGTTGCTGTGTCCGGAGGGATATACCTCAGAGGAATATGTGGGTGCTGTCGCTGTTGGCGCTCCTGCTCCTCTCTGGACACTTGACACTCCCGATGGCGGAAGCATTTCTCTTGAGGATCTGAGAGGCAAAGTTGTTATTATGGACTTCTGGGCAACATGGTGCGGCCCCTGCCGTCAGGTTATGCCCACACTTCAGGAGCTTCACGAGACTTACGGTGAAGAACTGGTGGTCATAGGCGTGAATACCTGGGAACAGGAAGACCCGGCAGCTTTCATGACTGAGAATGGTTTCACATATCCCATAGTAATCAATGGCGACGGAGTTGCTCAGGAGTACTTCGTAGAGGGTATTCCGACATTTTATGTGATCGCGCAGGATGGTATCGTCGCGTTCCACGCAGTGGGAGCGGATCCTGCCAACGAGGAAGCGCTTAGAGAGGTTCTTGGAACTCTCCTGGGAGAATAAAGTAGAGATAAATTCAAGGGAGGCGGGAATTTTTCCCGCCTCCGGACTTGAAGGGAAAACTGAATGAGAAGTGTTATTCTGTTTCTTCTGGCTTTAACTGCCACAGCACTCGCCTCTCCCGAGGGAGACATGAACACAGTTATTGACGCTCTGTACCGGACAGACGGCGAAACTGTTTATAAAGGGCTTACAACCGAGAACCAGGAAGCTCTGGCAATGATAGTTGCAATGGTCAGACTCGCCCCCGACAGAGTAGCTCTGCAACTCAGGCGGGAGCTTGATGTTCAGATCAGCTCCTCGGAGGTGGCTTCTCTCGGCGTACAGGAGCTGATCACAGTGATAATAGATTCTCCATTTTTCAGAAGGGAACTTCCCGGCTCGAGGGACATGATCAATTGTGAGAACCACACAATGCGGGGAGATACCGCACTGGTTTACATATCTATTGTAAATGAAGATTCTGTATACAGCTATCCAATGATGTTTCAGCAGGGATCATGGAGAATCGCAAGAACCTTTTTTTAAAGATGGACGACAGATACTGACCGATACGCTTCCTGCCGGTACAAGGGTACTCGTTGTGGAAGACCGGGAAACAATTCAGAATTACAGGACACTTTCTTGAAATGGCCAGGGTCTTAAGGAAGGGAAGTCCCTGCCATGGCAGAAACCCGAGAGTTTGATCTCATTCTGATGGATATACAGATGCCTGTAATGGACGGTCTGACCGCGTCAGAGAAAATCAGGGAAATGGGAATTGAAATTCCTGTAGTTTTTATTGAAAGAGGGGTGGCAATTTGCCCCCACTCCTTTGCAAGTTCTGTATCGCGTCTTCTCATCTCTTTGATATAACCCCTGGGATTCTTTGAATCGGTTAATGCAAAAAGCTCTCTTGCTCGGACAATTCTTTGTAATATGAATTGGCTTATGTATTACTCCGAGAATATTACATCATCGATCCAAATTGTTCCGGACTTGCTCAGGAAGATGAAAAACTTAATGTTCGAAGCGTTAAGTTCTTCTATGTTGAGTTGCAGCGTATCCTGTTTCCAGGCAAAACTGCCATCGTACTGGTTTGTGCAGAACTGCTTGTTGCCGTAAATGAAACCCACATAGCAGTTGTCAAACTGATTTCCCTCTCTGTGGATGTCCTCGCCTCGAATATTGTATTCGACACGAAGCGTACCTGTGTCCTGCGATACATCCTGAGAAAGCGCATACCAGAAGTCTGTATCAGTACTTCCTTCTACTCGCAGGCTGCTGACTCCGCCTGTCTTAATGTCACGATCCTGTGAAATGATCGAGTATCGCTGCCCTCTCCCCGATCTGGCACCGACACTCATCTGAATGTGCCGAGGTAATCCATCGTCGAAATCATCAAAGCTAAGATCGTGCAGCACTGAAGGCTCGGGGAGTTCGAACTGGTAAGAATCAGGATTGTTTAACCATCTTGCTACCTCAGTCACTGGTTCCGCTGAGTCGAGCCAGTAATCAGGGAGGTAACCGATGCCCTCTTCAAATCCAGGTGCGAGAAACAGCTTGCCGGGCAGAGAAAGACTAATAAACGAGTTCGGCAACCAGTATTGTCGTACCTCTCCAAAAGTTCCTACACCTGCCGAATTTTCGCCAATCAAAACAGCACCAGGCACTGATTTGGAATAATCAATCAAAGCTTCTCCTGATGATGCAACACCCTTGTCAATTAAAAATACCGCGCGGCCCTCGTAATTTCCCATCTGCCTTACGGGTAGTTCATCACGCACATACAGCCAGTTTCGAACGGGTTTTTCACGGAAGCGCTCCAGAACCAGTTGCATACGATTGACAGTTTCTTCAAATCCTGCTGGCATACCCTCGGTTATTGGCATTGCTGCCATAGAACCGATAGTGGCAGGCGAACAGAGCATTGCGTAGTACTTTCTCCACTGGGCTATACCACCATTCAAGCCTTTGATAAAATCTCTGCCGTATACGCTGGAACCACCATGATTTCCCATAAGATCAACAATGAACCGATCCGTTTCTGCAAGGGCAACGCCACTCTCGACAAATTCAAGAAGGTTTTCATGATAGTTGACAGCGAAGCTGGAAATACGAAGAAGATCAATACCCTCTACTTCGGTTCTGTAGTATACACGGTCATCCTGCAGCCCACCCCTGTTCAGTCGGGACTCATGAAGTGGCAGTGTTATCGGAACTACCTGCGCTGAATCGTTTGGGGACGATACATTGGAATTAGAACTGGATATTTCCTCATCGGCAGGTTTTGCAAGGAATTGAAAACAGTCTTCAGTTGTGTATTCACTTGTGAAAATTCCAAGCTGAAACTGCTCAGAATCATTTCTGGACAGAATTCTGAACAGTCTGTCTTCAGACCCGACATAGATCATACCTGGCTCTACTGAGTCGCAGTTCGAACGGATAACACAATATTCGTCCTCAAAGCCAATTTCCTCATTCCCTGACTGTATCCTTTCGACGATCACATCAGCAAAGAATGGGCTTTTCCTGCTCAGGAAACGGTGCCGTTCATGACCGGTTACTGCTAAATGACCATCCTGTATTTCTTCAAGGCCCTCCGCTATAATGTGCTCCATATCAACAACTGAAACTTTCCCGCTTCCGTCGGTGAGTTCAGCAAGGCCATCATAGACAGTTGTGAAGTCTACGCCCTGGTTGTTCCAGTATGTGTAACCACTGTACGCATTCTCAAAAAGATACCTGAGCATCTCAATATCTTGAAGAGCTTCGCCGATTGAAATACTGTCGGGACATTCTCTGTCTGCAGCGTAAACCAGTTCCATGAAAGTAGTAGGTTGGGAAAGTTCAGCAATGTAGGATGAGAGCGATGCCTGAACACCGGGTTGCTCCATATCACCGCATTCATCGTCGTAGATGAATGTAAGGTCGTCTATCCAGAGCGTACCACTAATCGAAGAGAAGATTGTGAATTTAGCATTCTCTGCGAAGGTTGCTTCGATATCAAGAGATACGGTGACTTCTGTCCAGCCAGAGGTGCCCATTGAAAATGAGATGAATGTATTGTCCATTCTTCCGATCAGATCCTCGTACCAGAAGCCTGCATAGCAGTTACCAAACTGATTAAGTTCCCGTTGCAGATCTTCACCTTTTACAAATAACCTGGCAGTAACGAACCTTACATCGTCTGGAATATCAACTGAGAGCGAACGCCACTGCGTGGTAAGATCATCACCTGTAATTCTGAGGCTGCTTCCTCTGGTGACGAAAACGCATGTATCCCGCTCTATAAGGTTGCTTAGATCGGTCTCTCCTGTTGTCGCACCAACATTCATTTCCAAACCGGTGGGCGCGCCATCTACGAATGTATCAAAGTCAATTGATCTTACACGCTCTATCCCGGTATCGACACTTACTTCATCATTGAAGTCTGAAATTGTGTCTGCATAAACGGGCAGGGGAATGATGATATACAGCAATAACATGGTAACAAACGGTATGACCGTTCTCGGAGAAGTTTTCATCGCAATATCCTCTTTGCCCTGGTTTGTCATTTTACGACCTTTCTCATGTATTACCAGTAAGAAATTATAGTATTTCTGGAACATTCAGCGCAACCAATGCCGCTATCCCACTGCCAATCACTGGCAGGTGACTGGTTAGCACTGCGGTTGCTTCTATCGTCTTCGATATATTTCAAGTTCACCGTGAGTGAGAATGATTGATATTTCATAATCATATTTGTATAGATTTTATACTATGAAATTTGAATTTGACTCGAACAAAAGTAATTCAAACAAGGAAAACCCTTCTCAAAGAATCACACTGACTGGTGAAATACATTTTACTTAGAACTCTTAAGAAGTCACTAGATTTGCAGAGCGTTTTGCAGTTTCGTAGTATACAAGTAATGGAGGTGGAAAAATGCTAAGGTCTGTTGAGGCCACAATCGAGGTTGATGGAAAAGTACACATCAGGGAAAGCATTCATCTGTCACATGCTTGCAGAGCAATAGTGACGATTATTGATGAGCTTGATATTCCAGAAACTGCCATTCTCAGCGAGGTTGCACTGGGAGAAGACTGGAACCGGCCGGAGGAGGAAGAGGCATGGTCCCACTTGCAGCAGGTTCGATAGTTCTTGTTACTTTCCCATTTTCGGATTTATCCAAAAGCAAGTTACGGTCAGCTGTTGTTCTGGCATCAGCAGAACGTGGAGATTGGATACTGTGCCGATTACGAGTAATCCCTACTCTGATTCTCGTGCAGTTCAGTTAAGCGAGATTGATTTTCAGTCTGGATCATTGCAACGCGTTAGTTATGCTCGCCCAGGTAAATTGTTTACTCCGAACACAACTCTGATTAACGTGGTAGTTGGCAAGCTAAAAAGGGTTGCTTTTCAGAATGTACTCAACTCTGTAACGAGTAATCTCAAGGGCTAAAACATGACAATATCCTTTTGTTATTAATTCATTTTCTGAATCGACTGAGATATAGAGATGGCGATTACCAGAGCATTTTCATGAGTAGTTAAAATTTTGGCAAAGCTTGTCTTGTACGGGAACACCTCAAATCAGTAGATAGTGTAAACCTGTTTATTGGTAATGAAGCTCGCTGTTCTACTGCATTTGTTTGTTCACTCTTAGTTTTTTGTCCTTTTATAGCTTTACTTGTGTTACAATAGCGTTTTTACTTTCTAATCACAAGTGGTAGACTATTATCTCTTGTTTTGTTTCTAGTATTATGAATCAGCCGGGCAATTTGCAAGTGTACACTGTATAAGATATGCAGAGATGTTTGGCAGTTACCTTAATAGATTTGCTCTTATATAAGACCTTTCTTTTCAAGTTCACAATCTCTAAGGATTTTTGAAAGAATTCCAATACCTAAAATTTCATTGGAATGAGCTGGTACCGTTGTAGTACGGCCATCGGGACGACGGAGAAAATTATGACTTCCCTTTATACGAATAACTTCAAATCCTGATTGTTTCAGAATTATTATTAACTTTTTACCAGATAAAGCCGGGAAATTGCTCAAACTGAAACCGCTAATCTTTGTACAGCAATGAATTCGTTGGATTCATAAGTAGAGTTTTCTACCTCTAGGCAAAGTTCAATAACTTCTTTTGTACGAATTAATAGTTCATCCAAAGATTTTGCTTGACTATGACATCCATGTAACGCAGGAACTGTGGATACATAAAAACCATCACTGTCTTTTTCTACAATAACATTGAATGTCCGAATCATTCCTTACCTCCGGTGAATTTGTAATTAGTATACTATAAATTAGTTAGATGGCAAGTGATATTTCCATGCCAAACTATCTGAATCAGTAACATGAAGTTATTCTATGGTAAAAGAGATCGCTATTCTACTTTATTTTCCGGGGAATTAGTATTCTTCCTGAAATTTCAAGA
>JAUVIS010000016.1 GCA_030592635.1 Candidatus Fermentibacteraceae bacterium
AGAACTCAGATTAACCGGACGAACAGATGTTGACAAAGATATCGGGGATTCGAATGAGGATGCTGACAGAAAGAAGAGAATCCTTCTTGTTGACGATGATGAGGATTTTCGGAATCTTGTCTCGATTCTTCTGGGAACCGCCGGCTATGATGTTGATCAGGCTACTGACGGTGTGGAGGCAATTGTTACACTCAGAACAAGTAACTACAATCTGATACTGTCCGACATAGACATGCCGGGGCTGGACGGCTTCACAATGCTCCAGGCCCTTAAGAGCAAGAACATGGACACACCTCTGATCTTTCTTACCGGTAATGACAGCATGGACAGGGAGGAAAAAGGATATGAACTGGGCGCGCTGGACTATATAAGAAAACCGATCAGAAGGAAAATGTTTCTTGCCAGAGTGAAAAGAGCATTGGAATCGGATTGAACACGGGGGAACACATTTTCAAACCGGCTGTTATGTTAGTTGGTATGTTTATTTCATTCACGCATTATGGAGGTAATACTTATGGTGGTGCTTTTCCTGTCAATACTCGGTTCCTGGGTTTCTCTTGGGGGAGACTGTTACTCCGCTCCGGAAATTGCAGTGATTGAGGCGGATGAAAATTACGCAGTTATACAACTGGATCTTTCAGGCTACAATCAGGAGCAGTTTTTACAGTATACCCGTCTGAATGTCGCGGAACATGGCTGGAACATGGATACTCCCACAGGGAATCCTGAGCTTCCAATGATATCTGTTGTCGTAGGTCTTCCAGCGGGAACCACTCCTTCAGTTTCTCTTGTGAACGCGGGCTGGGTTTCCGCGGGAACAGGTATTCCCTATCCAGTTCAGCCTCTCCGCACTGATGACAAGGTTGAGCCATTCTTCTTTGCGGACATTTCCACAGACCTTCAGGGAGTTTATCCCCGGAACACAGTCAATCTTTACCAGCAGGGCAACTGGGCCGGGGTAAACACAGTTGTTCTTCAAATGAATCCATTTACCTGGGATGCTTCAACGGGTGAATTTCAGGTTGCATCTTTCATAACTGTCAGAGTGGATTTTCACGGGAACAGAGGTTATCAAACCTCAGTCAGACCTGAAATTGCCAGCATGCATCGCTCCAGAGTGGTGAATTACGAAGCGCTGAATATTCCTGTAAATTCTTCTCCCGTATCCGTGGACGATAATGTATACATCTGTGTGGTTCCACCGGAGAACCTTGAGTCAATTACACCACTTCTTGCAATGGTCAATTCTCTCGGGCATCATGTAAACATCATTGAGATGGAAACTGGCTCCACAAGCTACTTGATAAAAAACACCATCAGCGGTGCGTATCAGGAAGGCATAACCAGATTCGCGCTGATTCCCGCGCGTCACGCGCAGCTTGAGTCAAAGAACTACGGGTCTTTTGTCGGGGACTTTTACTACGAGTTAATGAGCCCTGACAACTATCCCGATATCGCAGTGGGCAGATATTCCGGCAATTACTCTCAGCTTGAGAACCAGACAGCCAAAACCATGTCCTACATAACTTACACGGGTGAGACCGGTCAGCCTTCACTTCCCGCGAGTGCCATTCTCGCAGCGCACCAGGAGGATTATCCCGGCAAGTACACAGCGAACAGCGAAGCAGTCAGAACCTGGGATTACGCTCTGGCCGATATTGTCTTCGAAACTGTGTATCCAAACGAAGGTGGAACTCCCGCTCATGTTTCAACAGCGATCAACAACGGGGTTGGAATCGTTAACTACAGAGGGCACGGATCAAACACCTCCTGGTCGTGGACCGGCGGCTGGAACGCGGGCGACATCTACGATCTGACAAACACGCACTTTCCCCCGGTCTTCAATGTCTGCTGCGATAATGGAACTCATCAGCATACCTACAACTGTCTCGCTGAAAGCTGGATGGACGGCCCCGGAGTGGGAGCCAGCGGAAATCTGGCCGCAAGCGCTCCATCATTAACCACAGTAAACAACAGGATGCAGAGAGTACTGTTCTGGGAACTGTTTGACGAGGGGAACACCTGCGCGGGTGAGATGTTTGCCGCCTCTCAGACCGATATCATTCAGACACAGGGCGCCGGTGGAATCAACAACTCCAAAATGTACCACTGGTTCGGTGACCCATCCATGGATATTCCAAACAGTGATGTTTCAGGTGTCCCTTTCGCAATGGATTTTGATGTTCCCGCTGCCCTGAATATTGGTCCCAATACTCTTTACATCACCATAACCTCGGGCGGAGCCCCCGTTGAGGGCGCTGTTGTTACAATCACCGATGGCATTGGCAACCACTCTTCATACACTGAGTCTTTTTATGAGCAGCAGATCACAAACAGCTCAGGTGAAGTCTGGCTTAATTTCACTGCGCTGGAGGATAAAGATCTCTACTACGGAGCTCGATTGCACAACTACGCTTCCGTCACAGGCACCATCGATGTTGTTATCACAGGCATAGAAGAGGGCGAGTCATTCACGGCAGAACTGTTCCCGGTAACACCTTCCCCTGTGAGCTGTACGGCGAACATCTCCTTTACCGCGCCGGTGAACAGCCATGTAAAAATCAGTATCCTGGATATTGCAGGCAGAGTTGTCAGCACAGTTCAGGATGACCGGTTACCCGCAGGCGCAGGATCAATGGCCGTTGACGCTTCAGAACTGAACCCCGGTGTTTACTTTGTAATCATGCAGACCGCTGATGTCACCTTCACAAGGAAAATGGCAGTTGTCCGCTGACGCGAAGCTTATTCTGCTTTTCTCTCTGCTCCCGCTCACAGCGTGTACGCTGGGAGCAGAGGATGCGGTCACTTTCCCCACATACAACGAGGGAGAAGCCTCATTTCCCTCTTCTGTCAGTGTACCGCCTGTATTTTCCGGGGACGGGAACTACGGGCTTGTTGCTTCCGGTGACACTCTTTACCACATGGAGCTTCGGCACGCAAGAATACACGGGAAAACGGCTGCAGGCGGTGAAATTACAGCCCTTGCAGTTGGCACGGGTTTGCAGACTTTTGCTGTTTACGCTGATCAGCTGCTTCGAATAGATGGTTTTGCTGTTACAGCGTCATGTGAGCTGACAGGACTCGGAGTGGCCATGACAGTCTGCGGCAATAACCCTGTCGTTCTTCTGGAAGACGGTTCACTTGCTCTTTATAACGGAGCGGATCTTACCCTTTCAGGAAGCCATACCCCTGAAATTCCTGGAATTACATGTATTCAGGGATTTCCGGGTATTGTTTCCACCGGATACGCCGATGGAACAATGATCTCGCTTTCTCTGCCGTCGTTTTCGGAAATTGCTGTTGAGAAATTGAACGGTTCTCTGATTTTTATGGCGGATGCCGGGCAGGAAAATCTGATCTTTTCCACTGATGCGTGGAACGAAGTGGCTGTATGTTCTCCCGCAGACCTGGTTATTCAGGTCATGTTTACCTTTCCCGAAACACCGGCTTCAGCAGCATCCGACAGCGAAGTGTCCTGTGTTTACGCCGTATGCCCGTCCGCGGGCATACAGGTATGTCTGGCAAACGGAGAAATAGCATGGAGAACAAATGAATTCGGGGGAAACCCGTTCATTGTTCTTTCTGATGATTGTGAGCAGGCGCTTGTAACCACAGGGAATTCTGTAACACTACTGCTGAAGTGAGGGAATCACAATATCAGTAGTTTCTGAATCTCTTCGCACCAGAAGATTCAGATCATCGGGGGAGTTCTGTATCATCACCTTGAGTGCTTCAGGATGGTAAACCCGTACTCCGTTTATCTCAGTAATGGTATCTCCTTCTTCCAGGCCGCAGTTTTCAGCGGGTGAATTCGCCTCTACTTCAAGCAGAAGAATTCCCTGAACAGCGGACAGGCCTGATGTGGCCGGCATGGCGGTTACACCGAAGAGCGGAGTATGCATACCTGCGTCAGAAAGAAGAGTTTCAGCCCAGTAGTACCACAGATTGCAGGGAATCATAGCCATAAGCTCGCCTCTGCCGTCCCCGGGATTAAATGAACCGGTAACCACTCCGGACAGTCTGTAATACGCGTCAAAGACAGGAGCGCCCATGAGTTCGGATGCGGGGGGGGAGGCAAGGAGAATAGCTCCATCGGAGAGCTGCTCCATGGGAAATGTCCGAACAACGGAAAGCCCTGTGGGGTGATCTGCCACAATCACCAGAGCAGCCCCGTTTGCCGGAGATGTATTCCTTGGCTGTTCAAAGCGCTCAAAAATATCATTCTCGTAGATCAGCATTGAAAGTCCCATGTCCCTGAAGTTTACCACAGAATCCGGATGGAGTCTGGTGGCATTGTCTATTACAAAAACATCAGCACCCTCGGTAAAAGCAAAAAGTGTAACAACATGTCCGGGAGATACAGCGATACCACTGCATATTTCCACAAGCCGACCCCCCTCAGCCATTCGTCCTACGGAAACAGCGGAGGATTCCATCAATGACGGGAAGAAACCGGCCGAAACAAGCAGTGTGATAATGATGTTGAGCATGTTTCTCTTCTAGAAGGTGGAGACGGAGGATGGTCTTGAGTATGCCACAACCGGTGCCGGAGCGTACAGAGTGGCAGTTTCCTGGATTGTCTCAATGCTGGTACTTTCATAGCTTGAAGTGTTTCCACCTGTGATGTTCTGCAGAAAGAAAACAAGTGCGGCAGCAAATGGAATAACCGCAGCGATACGCCAGACCGGCAGCTTGAAACGGCTTCTGTCTGTTATGGGAGACTTATCATAGTTCCCGGAAGCAAGTTTTGCCTGAACCATCTCCATCAGGTCGGACGGGGGATCGGGTTCTTCGAGATCTTTTACCTTATCGCTGATTGACCTGTTAAGCAGTATGGTCTTCCGGCAGGAAGAGCATCCGTTTACATGGAATCTCAGAAGCTGTTCCTCTTCCGGAGTGGATTCACCGTCGAGAACCGCGTCCATTAAAATAAGTGCTTCACTGCATTTCATTTCCACATCTCCCATACATCTTCAAGGGAGTGGCGAAGGCCCGTGCGTGCTCTGTTAATACGAGACTTAACAGTTCCAATTTTTATTCCAAGAGTCTCGGATATTTCCTCATAAGTAAAACCCTGCTTTTCCCTCAGCAGAAATGGTTCACGGTAGTGTTCCGGAAGTTCGTTTATCGCGTCTTCAATGCTGGCGCCAAGCTCTCTTCTTCCCTCGCGGTAATGGGGTGTCATCTTGTGCGAGCCCTTGAGAACAACTTTTTCAAGAGAGACCATTGACCACCTGGATCGTCGTCTCCATTCCTTCTTGGCCAGATTGCTTGCAATGGTGTACACCCATGTTATAAGAGGGCGTTCAGGGTCATAGTTGTGCCTGTACCTGTACACGCGGCAGAAAGTCATCTGGAGCTGCTCCTCGGCATCTTCCTCATTTCCCAGCATTCGGATAAGATGAGAGAAAAGAGGGCGCTGAAATCTTTTAACAACATGACCGAAAGCGTCATCATCACCGTTGCAGAGATCTACCATCAACTGAGAGTCGGATCGGGGATCTTTTTCGCTGTTCTTCTTCAAAGCATTCATCCTTAGCATTCTACCTCCGTGGTTCAGCTAATCTAAAGGTATTTACTCACCGGGGCCAGATTTGTTCCAAGGTTGACCGCGAGGGCTCAATTTCGGCAGAATAGGTACTATGAAAAACAACATATTCCTTAGAATTCTCGTCATGGCTCAACCCTACAAAGGCCGGGTGGCACTCGCGCTTCTGTTTGCGCTGATTTTTGCCGCGTCAAGCGGGGCTACTCTGGCTATGCTGCTTCCGATATTTGATGATGTACTTGGAGCAAGAGAAGATACCGACTCCTCTCTCAGTCTTGACCAGGCCATGTCGCAGACATTTATACCCTGTCTGGAAGAATTCAGCAGCTCAATTCTCAGCGGAAATACCTCTTCAACTCTTGAAAAGGCAAAGGCTCTTCCGGGTGCGTTTCTTGAGGGAATACACATCTCATCTCCATCCCAGGCCCTCCTTGCTGTAATCATAACCATTGTCTTTCTCATACTCATCAAGAACATGGCTTTCTTCTTACAGACATTTTTCATTGCCTCGGTGGAAGAAGGAATGCTTCGGGATTTGAGAGTAAAAGTGTACTCTCATCTTATCAAGCTTGATCTCGGCTACTTTGCCAGAAGCCGTTCAGGAGAGTTGACCACTCGAATCACAGCAGATGTTGTAAGGATTAAAAAAACAGTGACTCAGTCTCTTATTACACTGGTTCGACAGATTCTCCTTCTGGGTATCTACTTTTTTATTACCATGTGGGTGTCATGGAAACTGACTCTGGTAACCATTGCCGTACTGCCGCCCAGCATGGCCCTCATACTGCTTCTTGGTAAGAGTCTTCGCAGAAAGAGTCACAGATCTCAGGAAAAAATGGCTGATTTTGCCAGTTTTCTCACTGAAACTATCACAGGCGTGCGGGTGGTAAAAGCATTCGCCATGGAAGATTTCGAAGAAAAAAGATTTCTGAAAAGCGTTAATGCCCACAGAAAATATGAGATATCTCTTCGCAGAATGAAGGCTCTTTCCGGTCCCATGACAGAATTTCTGGGGGCTGTTGCCGCAGGTGTTATCCTCTGGTACGGTGGAAATGCCGTGATTGAAGGTACAGGTATGTCACCGGGGAAATTCATGGTGTTTCTCGCGGCGGCGCTGAGCATGATGGATCCTGCCAAAGGTATCAGCAAGACTTATGCTTCAATTCAGGCGGGACTCGCGGCGGGTGAAAGAGTATTCGGGATTATTGATACACCGCCTGCTATTGTAGAGTACAGCTCGGCTGTTATTCCTGAGCCCCTTTCAAGGTCTATCAGATTTGAGAATGTTTCTTTCGGATATGATCCGCAAAAACCTGTACTGAAGAACATCAACCTGGAGATAATCTCCGGGGAAATAGTTGCTCTTGTGGGTCCCAGTGGAGGCGGAAAGAGTACCCTGGCAGACATGATCCCGAGGTTTTATGACCCCGATCACGGGAGGATTCTGTTCGATGGGATTGATCTGAGAAAACTGACTATCTCAGGGCTCAGAAGTCAGCTCGGTGTTGTAACCCAGGAAACCGTCCTTTTCAACGATACCGTGTTTAACAACATCGCCTACGGAGCGGCCGATATCTCAATTGGTCAGGTCAGAGATGCAGCGGAGATCGCAAATGCTCTTGAATTTATTGAGTACATGCCTCAGGGCTTCTCAACAGTTATTGGAGAGAGGGGAGTAACTCTCTCCGGCGGACAGAGACAGAGGCTGGCTATTGCCAGGGCAGTGCTTAAGAATCCACCGATTCTCATTTTTGATGAAGCTACAAGCGCTCTTGATACAAAGAGTGAGAAGCTGGTGCAGCAGGCCATAGATGTACTGGTCAAGGGAAGAACATCCCTTGTGATTGCTCACAGACTCAGTACAATCAGGAAGGCTGACAGAGTTCTCTATATAGAGGGTGGCAGGATACTGGAAGAGGGAACCCACGAAACTCTTCTGGCCCTGGGGGGCAGGTATTCTTCCCTCTGGAAGATGCAATTCTAGGATGAAAAACCTCCTGGTCAGGCTTCACTCCCTTGGAGATGTTGTTCTCGCGTCCGGTACCGCTGTTTCAATGGCAGAGAGCGGGGAGGTCAGCTTTGCGTCCAGGCCCGTGTATGAACCGATAATCAGAAGAATCCCCGGCGGCATAGAGCCGGTTCCGGTCTCAGGCGGCTGGAAGGAGCTGAGAAAAGCTTCAGAGGATTTCTCAACCATTGTTGACCTGCAGAACAATCTTACCACCGGACTGGCATTTGCCGGGAGAAATGTAAAGAAATTCCATTTCAGCCGCAGACTGAGAAGAAAGGTTCTGTTTGGTGCCCGAACAGCCATTCCGTGGCGGGCGGAAGAGTATCTTAAAACCTGGTCGGATCACGGGAATCCGTCACCAGTTCTTACAAGACTTGAAACTCCCCCTGACGGCCGGTTTACAGTGGGAATTGTGGCAGGGGGAAGGTGGCCCATGAAAACCATACCCTCGGGCGCGGTAACAGAACTGGCCCGTCTTTTCTGCGATGTCAAAGGGGCTCAGGTTCTTATCATGGGTGATTCAGAAGATGTTCCACTGGCAGGGCACATTGTTGAGCAGTGCGGATACCGGGATGTGAAAACAGTAGCCGGTGAAGGGGGAATATCCCGGCTGATAAGCAGAGTGGAAAAGCTTGACCTGCTTATCTCGCCGGATTCCGGCCCGGCACATCTTGCTATGGCTCTTGGAGTTCCCGTTCAGGTGGTCTTTACATCAACTTCACCCGCTCTGGGATTCTGGCCTGAGAATTTCAAAGGGGCTTTCATGGTGAAACCGATCCCGTGCAGACCCTGTCACAGACACGGTGGAAAAAAATGTACCGCCGGAGATGAGCAGTGCAGAAGAATGCTTGTTCCCAGAGAGATGTTTGAGGAGGCAGTGTGTCTGCTTCAATGAACAGTCCCATGATGAAACAGTATCTGGACATGAAGAAAGAATACCCGGATTCCGTACTGCTGTTCCGCATGGGGGATTTTTACGAAACTTTCCTTGATGACGCAAAAAAGGTATCATCAATTCTGGGCATAACACTTACTGCCAGACAGAAGAACAAAGAGACCGGAGAGGGAATTCCTCTCGCGGGTTTTCCATATCATGCTCTTGACGGGTATCTCACAAAGCTGATCAGAGCCGGATGCCGCGTGGCTGTTTGCGAGCAGACGGAAGACCCCAAAAAAGCCAGAGGGCTTGTAAAGAGGGATGTTGTTGAGATTGTCACTCCCGGAACACTCGTCAGCGGTTCAGCACTTGATGAACGTTCCACTGCTCTTCTGGCATCGGTCTCAATAATCAGGGACCGCGCGGCGCTTGTCTTCTGCGATCTGTCCACAGGAGATATCAGAGCCACTGAGATGAAAGCTTCCCGGGCGGCTGTTGAACTGGCAAGACGGGCTCCCAGAGAAGTTGTTGTTTCCGGGGATGCTCCGGTTACCATCCCCGACGGTTGCGAGATTACTGTTCTCGAAGACTGGAAATTCGATCCTCAATCCGGAGAGCGCGAGATAACTCACACTTTTGGAAAGGCTTCCGCTGAGGGATTCGGCATTGCGGACAGTCCGGCTGTCCTTTCCGCCATGGGGGCTCTGCTTGCCTACATCGGGCACACCAAGAGATCCAGCGTCTCTCATCTTGATTTCCGGGGAGTTTACAGGCAGAGTGACTATCTTGTAATGGACAGGTCAAGTTCCAGATCCCTGGGAATTGTGGACTCAGCCGCCGGGGAAGAGGACGCGATTCTCGCGGACAGAACAGACAGAACAGAGACTCCGGGGGGCGGCAGACTCTGGAGACAGTGGCTGCTTTCACCGCCAGTGAACAGGATTGTAATACAGAACAGACACTCGGCGGTGGAAGATCTGATCGCGACAGGCCTTTATGAGCATATCAGAAGAATTCTTGAGAAAGCAACTGATCTGGAGCGTCAGGGAGGCAAACTGGGCACACTGAGGGCCACCCCCAGAGATCTGAGATCAATTCAGCAGACAGCTTTTCTCATACCCCGGATAAAGGAGAATCTTTCAGGCTCCGTCTCCACCCTGCTGGAAGAAATATCACAGATGGATTCGCTGATGGATATTGCTGACAGAATAGATAAAACTCTCTCTGACGATCCTCCTGCAAGGGTGTCGGATGGAGGATACATCAGAGACGGGTATTCCCCGGCGCTTGACAGCCTGAGGGTTGTCAAGACCGGCGGAAGGCAGTGGATGGATGAAATGCTGGAACGGGAACGGGCGGAAACGGGCATTGGAAAGCTCTCAATCGGGTACAACAAAGTATTCGGTTATTATCTGGCGGTTTCAAAATCATTCCAGCACCTTGTTCCCGATCACTACATAAGAAAACAGACCCTTGTTGGCGGAGAGCGGTTCATTACGCCGGAACTGAAAGAGATGGAAGAAAAAATTCTCCATGCGGACGATGATATTGCTGTTCTGGAGGCGGAGATATTCAGCAGGCTTCTGCGGGAGGTCGCTGATTCAGTTGGTCGGGTAAAGAAGGCCGGGCGCGCTCTTTCGGAACTGGATGTACTCTCTTCGCTGGCGAATATCGCAGCTGAGAAGGGCTGGGTGAGACCGGAGTTGTCCGATAAGCCGGCGCTGGAAATTATCGGGGGGAAACACCCGGTTCTTGAAGATATGCTTCCTCGGGGAGAGTGTGTTCCGAATGATACCTCACTGAACAGGGAGAACAGAATTCTGCTTGTTACCGGACCGAACATGGCAGGAAAATCCACTTACCTGAGGCAGGCTGCTCTGCTTGTCATTCTTGCCCAGTGCGGGTCATTCGTACCGGCGGAATCAATGACATTCAGCCCGGTTGACAGGATATACACACGAATCGGATCAGGTGACCGTCTTTCCCGGGGGCAGTCCACATTTCTTGTGGAAATGGCTGAAGCCGCCTCTCTGCTCAACGGCAGTACAGAACGGAGTCTTGCCATTCTTGATGAGGTGGGCAGGGGTACCAGTACCTATGACGGCCTTTCCATCGCATGGGCGATGCTTGAGTATCTTCACAACAACAGAGAGCACAGACCAATGGTTCTTTTTGCCACTCACTACCACGAACTGACATCTCTTGCCTCAAGATTACCGCTCTGCTCAAACGCGAATGTGATTGTTCGCGAGACCGGAAACAGCATAGCTTTTCTGTACAAGGTGGAAGAGGGCGCCGCTGACAGATCTTATGGAATTCATGTCGCCGCAATGGCAGGTGTACCATCCACTGTTCTTGGAAGGGCCCGAAAAGTTCTCCAGGATCTTGAATCGGGGAAGCATCTTCTTCCTTCAAGCAGCCGGGATGAAACAGGTCAGATGACACTTCCCCTCGCAAACCCGGAGCACCCGGTTCTTGAAGAAATAAGAAAGATGGAACCTGACAGTCTGACCCCGCGCAAAGCACTGGAGCTTATCTACCTGCTCAGAGACAGACTTGACACATAAATCATACGGAAATAATTACTGAAAATCCTCTTAAAGTATGTAACAGTAAGACAGGCAAGACAATGCGGGAATAGTAAACAGGTGTTTACATCGAGTCTGAAAATGTCTATAGTAAGAGCGGAGGTGACGAAAATGGAAAACAGATGGACTGTTCAGACGGAAAAAGGAGATCACAGCGCAGACGCGGTGTGGGGTGCGGTTGAAGAAGGGTCGGGAAAAACATCAACGGCAATAGTGTTGAATACAAACTCAAAGGCAGCAGTGGTTATACTGGCATCGGGAATGTTTTATCTCAAAGGGCCGGGAATGGTAAAGCCTGTTTTGTTCAGAATTGAAAACTGTAACAGAGCAAGAATAAAGGGTTGTATGTTCATCAAGGCCACAGAGGCGGCAGATGTGATAAGATCACGAGAAAACGGTATACTCAGGGAAATGAGGAAGCTGCTTGAACTTGACATGATTGAAACAGTCGGGAATTCAGTCCCCGCAGCCGTTCTTTACACAGTAGCTTCCTGAACAGGCTCATCAGTTGTAGAAAATCACTTTTGGGCTAATATTCCCCTTTCAGGATAGGCGTTTTCTTGCAGGGGGGTATCAGATTTCAGAAGAAGGAATAAGCCTGTTTTTTCCCGCGTTCAACGAGGAAGAAAATGTTGAATACATGGTTTCAAGAGCTCAAAAAGTTCTCAACCGGATAGTGGGATCGAACTGGGAAATTATTTTAGTGGACGATGGGTCAAAAGATTCTACGGCGTCAATAACCCGTTCTTTGTCAACGATAGATCCTCGCATTCGCCTTGTATCACACAAAGAAAATCTCGGATTCGGCATGGCGGTCAGAACGGGAATAGAAAATTCAACGAAAGAATGGATATTTTATACAGACTGCGACGGTCAATTTGATCTGGATGAGCTGGATCTGGTCTGGGCAAGAAGACAGGATGCCGATATTGTTTCTGCTTTCAGACGCAACAGAAAAGATCCCGGCATGCGCCTGGGGTACTCGCTTATCTGGAATACTCTCACACTTATGTTGTTTCTCAGGGGCTTCAAGGATGTTGATTCATCTTTTAAACTGTTCAGAGCATCAATTTTTGAATGTATAAAACCGAAGTCAACCTGCGGTGTTATAGACTTCGAGATTCTAACGCTGGCCAGGGATATGGGCTACAGGGTCATTCAGCTTCCTGTCAGCCATTATGACAGGCGAGCCGGCACTGTCTCATTCGAGAGTGTAAGAAACGGATTTATCGCATTTGTCAGATTCGGTGCTATCTACGAAATGTTTGAGCAGATACTTGCTTTCAGAATAAGAAGCTGGCGGGGTATATCAAGATGATAAAAGCCACACTTGTCACTCCATTTCCACCGCAGCCTACCGGTCTCGCGGATTACGCGAAGAGAATACTTTCGCTTACAGAAGGTCAGGTGGAATGGACAGTAGCGTATCCCGAGGCAGCCCTTCCTCTGGAAGGTTATCATTGTGTTCCCATATCAAAGCTGCACAAAGAGGATTTGAACGGGGCAGTGGTGTATCAGGTGGGAAATTCACCACACTGCGAGGAAGTAATTGAAGCCCTGCTTACCCATGGTGGAACGGGTCTCTTTCATGAAACGAACATGCACCATGTGCTCAGAAATAGGGCAGACAGTTCAGGCGACTGGAAAAGCTACAAAGACCATGTGGTACACGAGTACGGTAAAAAGTCGGATTCACTTATGGAGCTTATGGAAAAGAAGGCGAAGAACCTTTCCGAGTACGACAGACGACTGAGAAAGAATCCTCTGGTTGGGAAACTGGCTTCAGCAAGCAGCATAATCGCAGTTCTAAGTGACACCGCGAAGTTGGAGATGGAGAAGATCGCACAGGGGAAACCGGTTGTCAGAATGGGTTTTCTACCCGACTTTCTGGAGAGAGCAGAAAAACCCGAGAAGAATGACGACACCCTGATCATCGGTATAGCCGGTACCTTTCACTACGGTAGAAGCTGGGAAGAAATGGTTAACGCCGTCGCGATGCTCAGAAGAACAGTTGACTGCCGCCTGCTGGTCGCGGGCGGAGGCTGGCCGGAAACAGACAGTCCCTGGATAACAGTAACAGGCCGGCTTTCCGACAGGGAGTTCAGAGAACAGATTGAACAATTCGATATCGCCATTGATCTTAGACATCACACCTGCGGTGAAACCAGCGGCTCAATGATGGACATACTCAGAAGCGGAATACCGGCAGTTGTATCAGCGGAAGGTTCATTCAGAGACATACCCGCCAACGCGGTTCTTAGAATTCCATCAGAATCCGGTGCCGGCGGAGCGTATGCGGCTTTCAAATACCTTCTGAACAGCGCAGAAGTACGATCAGCAATATCTGAATCGGCAGCGAACTACTTCGCAGACATCAGTGACAGGAAGAAGTGCCTTGCGGAATGGCTTGATCTTCTGAGGAGAGGCGAAAGTGAACACTAAACACCTGCTTGTTTTCCTTGCGGCGCTTTTTCTTCTGCCGTGGGCTGTCACTCTGATCGGCAGTAACGAAACCGTGGGAATGTATGCACGGAATGAGCATGTTCTTGTTCAGGAGGACAGCGATGTCTATGACTGCATCTGGCATGTCCACTGGATTCGCAGCGCAATCGCGGAAAGACTTGATCCCAGGGTGTACGAAGATATATCTCTTGCCTGGCACAATATGGGCTGGCCGGATCTTTTCTTTTCGTGTGTCACCGGCAGTAATTACAATCTGATGCTCTTTTTCGGGGCACTGTTTTCCGCTTTTGCGGGGTATCTTCTTGCCCGATCCTGGGGACTCGGGAGGAACGGGGCTCTTCTGGCGGGATTCATTATCGCATGGATGCCTGTCCGTGTTATCAGAATGTACCAGCACTATCCCGTCGCATCTATCGGCTTTGTTCTTCTTACCATGTATTACCTGAGAAAGCGGGTACTTGAGGGTGGCGGCAAAAATCTCATGCTGCTCATTCTCTTTTCAGCTTTCGCGGTGATGGAAAGCCTTTATCACGGAGTAACCATTGCCTCCGGGTGGATGATATCATCCATTTTCATGGGCAGGAGATACGCAAAAAGATCTATTATCGCAGGTATCTTTGCCGGCGCGGGATGCATAATCGGATCTCTGTGGTTTTTCACCGCTCCCGGCGCTCTGGGGCAGAATCCAGGGAAAGACTGGAAAGAGGCGGTATTCTGGGCAGCGGAACCCCAGTCCTTTTTTCTTCCTTCGTTCCTGGGAAACCCTATAATTCCTGACTATATGCCCAACGACTTCGAGGGTGTTGTTACTCCGGGGGCGACCATCGCGGTTCTGGCTCTTGTGTACTGTTGGATGAAAAAATCATGGAAGGCTCTTTTCGCGGTGCTGGCGGTTGTGATCCTCAGCATGGGACCGCTTTTAAAAATAAACGGCATACCCACCCCGGTTCCGTTGCCCTACATGATCCTGGCGAAACTACCGTGGCTATCCGCGGCCAGAGCCCCGTCCAGACTGGCAATTCTTACCGGAATAATGGCCGCGATTGCAGCCGGAGCATTTATTGAGCGCAGAAAGGCGAAAACAGGATGGCTTCTAACAGGTCTGGTTCTGCTTGAGATTGTTCCACTGAGAGTCCGCTCCATTGAGGCTGTTGTACCTCACTTCTATTCAACAGATGCCGCTGCAGGAGTCACACTCGAAATTCCCGCCTCGAATATGATCAGAAGGTATTCACTTTTTTCCGCTGCCGACGGCTCACCAAGAATTGTCAAGTTCCTGGCCCGCGGGGGAGAGAACAGGATGGAGGGGATTCCTGGAAGCCTGATCTGGGGGAGTACTGCCGTGCCGGATGAATCTGATATTGTTCTTACCGGAGCTGAAACTGTTGTTTACAACCGGTGGATGTTTACCGACTCTGTACGCTCTCATTACGATACCCTGTACGAAGATCTGTTTCCGGAGCAGGGTAAAGGCGACAGTGTATGGGTATGGACAGTATTGTGAAAACTATTCTTGATGTTACAGTATGCACCCACAGCAGAGGCGGAGTAGGCAGGTGGGTGAGGGGCCTCTCAAACGGCCTTTTACAGATAAACAGAAATCATCTTTCCATTGATATCGCTGAAACCCATCCCGCGTGCATCTGTACTGTGCCGGGCGCAACTGTTATGCCTCCACCTTTCTGGATGAAACTCCCGTTGCTCAGGCGTGTTCTCCTGCAAAGGGGAATACTGGAATCCACCAGAGCGGCAAGGATTGAAAAGGCAACGGGAATACCTGACATTATCCACCTGTCCGGTGTTCAACCGGAGGGCACAGGAAGGCGCAGGGTTGTTACCTTCTTTGACGATACCCCGTGGGTCTCGCCGGAGTCTCACACGAAGGATACCCTGCTCTATGCGGACAGATTGAAAAAACTTGTTGATTCCGGTGCGGCAGTTCTTGCTATCAGCGGATGGGCGGCTTCCATCGCGCAGAATCTTTTTGATATTTCTCCGGAGAGAACAGGCAACGCCGGCGGTGCCGCTGAAGACATTTTTACACCCGGGGAACCCGGCCCGGAAGTTCTAAATAAATTCAAACTTGAGGCGGATAAATATTTTCTTCATGCGGGCAGCTATGTGCCCAGGAAAAACATCCCTTTTCTTATCCGCTGTTTCAGAGAGGCGGATACAGACAGGAAACTGGTTCTTGCCGGCGCCGAGAAGTGGGGAGATCCAGTCAGCGAAAACACCGCGGGAGTCGTATTTCTGAAAAATGTTTCCGACAACGAACTTCTCTCGCTTTACAGGGGCGCCACTGCTCTGCTTCTTCCAAGCAGCAGCGAAGGGCTCGGGCTGCCTGTACTGGAGGCTTATGCATGCGGCACACCGGTTATTTCCTCTGATGGAGGGGCACTGCCGGAGACTGTCGGTAAAAATGGATTAATCCTTCCCGTTCTTGAAAAAGAACCCTGGGTCAGGTCAATCAGGGAAATGGCAGCCGGAGTTATCTCAGGCAGCCTCAGGGAAAAGGCGGAATCCGCTTCCAGAGCCATATGGAAAGATGTGGCCGGCAACGCAATGAATTTCTACAGGAGCTTGTTGTGAAAATACTGCATCTTATTCACAGAACATGGCCATATCACGGAGGCGCGGAAAGATATGTATGGGAGCATGCACTTGCTGCGGAAAGGTGGGGGCACACCTCAACGGTGGTCGCAACAGACGCATGGGATATGTCATGGCTGATCTCAAAACAGGGAAGGCATCTTCAGCCGGGAAAATTCACCAGAGACGGCATTGATATCATACGATTTCCAGTTGCGCATCCTCCGGCGCAGAACATCTTTCGAGCTGTGTTCCGCAGATTGAAGAAAGGAGGCCCGGACAGATACTTCTATCCGAACCCTTTTATACCCGGATTTGACCGATGGATAAGAACAGCTGAGGGCTTTGATCTTGTACACGCCAATGCCATGCCGTTTCTTCTTCACGCCGGGTACAGGTATGCCCAAAACAGAAAAGTGCCGCTTGTCTCAGTACCCCACGCGAATCTGGGAAGCCCCGGTCACAGAATTGAACCACTTCGCTATTTTGCGGGGGAGCAGACGAAGGTGCTGAGGGAGTCAGCACTGGTTGTGGCACAGAACAGGTTTGAAGCGTCAGTTTATAGAAATGAGTGCGGCGTGGATGAAGAAAACATTCTTGTTCTGGGAAGCGGCATCAATCCGGAAGAATGGATGGATGCAGATGCAGATTCGGCAAGAAAAATATTTTCCATTCCGCAAACTGAGAAAATTGTACTCAGCGTCACAGCTCACTGCACAGACAAAGGTTCGAATACTCTGCTGGACTCTTCGATTGACTTGTGGAAAAGAGGCGAAGATTTCATTCTTGTACTGGCCGGGCCGGTTCAGACAGATTTCAGAGAGCATCTGGATACCCGAGCCTGTGAGATACCGCAGGGAAAGCTCATAGTAACCGGTTACATTTCCGAGGAGATCAGGAAGCACCTTTTTCAGGCTGCATGGATTGTCGCGGCTCCCTCAAGACTGGATGCATTCGGAATTGTTATTCTGGACGGATGGATATCCGGGAAGCCGGTTATCGGCTGTAACGCGGGGGGGATGCCTGATATTATCCAACCGGGTGAAAACGGGTTTCTTGTGGAATTCAATGACAGAGAAGATCTTTCCGGAAAAATATCCACCCTGTTGAACAACGAAGAGCTGGCAGTTTCCATGGGGCAGAACGGATGCAGAAAAACTATTGCTGAACACACCTGGCAGAAAGTGACCGACAGATTTTACAAAAATCTTCAGGAGAGACTGAATTGAAAAATGTAACAGTAGCTGTGGTTATTCACAACGGCAAAAAACTGCTTCCTCAGCTTGCTGAAACACTCAATTCTCTCCCGTCTGATCTGAAAATCGTGATCTATGACAGTGGCTCCACAGATGGATCGGCACAGGCCGCTTCCACAGTAATAAAAAACGCATACATTATTGAAGGAAAAAACCATGGCTTCGGTTTCGGGAACAATCGCTGTCTCGAGAAGGTTGATACAGAATTCACTCTTCTTCTTAACAGTGATGCTTCAACAGACACGGCAGCTCTCCGGAGGCTTGTCTCATTTCTGGAAAGCAACCCGGAGTATGCGGGTGTACAGCCCCTGATAAGACTCTGGGGATGGGAAAAAGTCACAGTATCAAGCGGGGTCTTTCTTACGGAGTACGGTGAGGCATGGGACAGCAGATTCATGCATCTGGAACTGTCACCCCTGAAAACAACACTGCAGGTTCCCGCAATTACTGCCGCTGTATCCCTGTGGAGAACTGAAGCTCTCAGGAGTGTTAACGGTTTTGATGAGGGATTCTTCATGTATTTTGAGGACGCGGATCTTTCCCTTCGACTGGGTGCGGCCGGCTGGAAGACGGGAGTGGTCAGGGCTGCAGAAGCCACTCACATGGTTGGTGCTTCCAGCAGAAGACAGAAGGCGGTTGAGTGGGAACTGGAGTCTTCCATCCGTTTGTTTCAACGATATCTGGGTAACGGCAGACTTTCAGCCCGGTGGTGGAAGCGGGAGATGAGAATACTGCTTTACTCCGTCCTCACGGGCAGATCTCCACTCTGGAGGATTGCCGCGATCTCCAGAGCTATTGGAAGAACAGCGGACACGATAACAGTTCCTGAGGATGTCAAAGCAGTTCTTTACGGTGAACCAATGGATTACCCTCAATCCAGAATCGAAAGAAATTCCAGAGGACCCGGCTGGAAAGGGAATACCATTCACCCGTGGGGTGGTCTCCAGACAGATGGAGGATCCATGACTCTCCAACTGAAGGCTCTTGACCACGCAGTTACCGGTGCTGTTTCCAGTGGTGAGGGTGAAATATTGAACAGGTTCTGTATCCCCGCGGGCGTAACAAAAGAGGTAAGGCTGGCTGAGAGCCCTTCTCTTGTTTACATTCACTGTGATTCTTCCTCGGACAGAGTTGAGGTCACTACAGTATGAAGACTAAAGATGGCAGCGAAGTTGCTGTATTGCTTTCCGGGTACACTGCCTGGGCGGCTGCAAACCTTTTCAGAGGATTCTCCTTCTCTTCACTGCCTCTGATTGTTCTGTTTACCCTTCTCGGGATGACCACGGGAACAGGCATGTTTCCCTTCATCTTCGGCTGCTCGCTGACTGGTCTGATTTCGCCTGCTTTGATGCCGTGGGCTGTGCTGGTTTCAGGATTGACTGCCTGTGCCGCAGGCAGCACCGTGAAGATCAGGATTACCGGTTTTATCGCTGCTGCCTCCACTCTGTGGCTGATTCCCGTTTCCTCCGCCATACCTCTGGCAGTGGTCGCCACCGCGGCCGCTTTAATCGGAAAGAAAAGTCTGCGCTGTGCATTGATCCCGGCGGGATTCATCATCTCGGCTGTTTTTGCAGGCCTTCCGGGCTCACTTACTCCTGAACCGGCAGTTGCGGGATCAACAATAACAGCCGGTGTTCTCAGTTATGATATTCCGGAGGTAAAAACCTCCCGGAGGGAGGTTCTGCTTCCTGCTCCGTTTGAAGGTACATGGGTTGTATGGATTGCCCTTGAAGCCGGCGGTGTAAGAGATTCCGTTCCAATGATGGCCATTCAACTGGGAGAAGATATTCTGTTTCTTCCATCCGGCACTGATACTTTGAGCTTTACAATGACTCCGGGAGATACTCTGGCCATTACTCTTATGAGGGAGTTCAAGCCTTTCAATCACTCGGTGATCCATGCCGCTGCCGGGGGTGAGCGATTGTGAGAAATATCATTTGCAATTACCGTCACTCACTTGCAATGGCAGGATTCGGAATCTGGATATTCGTCGTGTGGCGTCTGGCGGGAATGCCTGCTCCCGGATTTGCCGGTCGCATTATCCCGGCGGCATGGCTTCTGGCTGCAATACTGAATGGACAGAGACAACAGGGGAAGTGGTTCATCTCCATGGCACTGAGTTTTACCGCAGGCGCATGGCTGTGGATGCTTCACCCGAATGCGTGGATAATCGCAGCGGCAATAGCTGTGGCGGGTCTTATCGCCTGGGGAATCTCAATATCGGAAAATCACCGCTCCGGCGTAATCAGAGCTGTACTTCCATTGATGATGCTTTCTCTTGTCACAGCAGAGATCAACAGTGATGAGGTTCGCTTCGCGGAACAGTCTTCCGCCATATCGGGTATATCCAGCGACAGATTTTCAGATACTCATTTCCGATCCGGAGATATCAGCAGGGAGGAAGGGCATCACACCCCGCTATTTCCCGCTCTGATCGCTCCCGGGCTGCTTGCGGGTGACGCAGGACTGAGAATAATACCTGTAATCATCGCCCTGCTGGGTATTCTTCTCATTGCGAAACTTACCACTCCGCGAATTGCCGCAGCCGTCGCTCTGCTGTACCCGGGCTTCAGTATCTTCGGGCTCGCCATGACCGGGTGGCTGGCAGTGGGGCTTTTCACCCTGGGAGTACTGCTGCCCGAAGGAAGAAAATGGTCAGCGGTAAGGTTCCTGATCGCACTGCTTCTGGTGGCGTTCAAAATGAGGTACATGGGACTGGCTGCCGGTATTCTGATTGCCGAATATGCATGCACACCTGCCAGAAAGAAAAAATGGCTGATCCCTGCTCTCTGGTTTTCGGGAGGTGTACTTGTCCTTGTGCTGGACAGATACATTCTGAACGGTACTGTATTCTGGAGCAGATATGGAAACATTGAGGCAGTTAAATTAGTATGGATGAATATATTTCAAAGACCTGTCGATACCATTTCCCACGCGGGCTGGAGTCTTTTTGATCCTGAGGCCGGGCTGATTTTCAGAGCTCCCTGGGTACTCGCGGCGGTTCCCGGTCTTTTCATCTTCAGTAAAAAGCGACCTGCTCAGTTTAAAAGGCTCTTCATTCCGTCACTGCTTTACTGGGCTTTTCTTATTATCTGGTCCGGCTCTTCATGGCACGGCCTTCCGGCACCGGCGGGAAGGATGTTTGTGCCGATGCTTCCTCTTTTCGCCTGCGGACTTGTCTCTGTCTGGAAGAAAAAGGGAACCAGAATTCTTGTAATTCTTTCCATAGCAGTATCAGCTCTTGTTATTGCCGCTCCGACCTGCAGGTACAACTACGCTGATGGAACCGACAGCATTCTGACTCTTCTCGGGGTGTCCAGTGGATTTTCGATGGTGAGAAGTCATCCGATTCAGCTCGTGGCTGCTTTGATCCTCACAATATCGATGCTGCTGGTACTCATAAAACCGGCAAAATATCGAGCCCTTTCCTTTATAGTAATCTTTACCGCTGCTTTTCTTATCAGTCTTAAGACCGGTGGATATGAAGCAGAGGATATGTCGCCTGAAACGGTTCAGGGAGCGCGACTATATCCATACATCCCGGATCCGGTTGAAAGGTATTTCTGGTTTAACAGCCGGGAGAGAATGCTTGAGCTCAGTGAACCGGGGCAGTCAATCCTGCTGCCGGGCGTGGAGCCGGGAGACACACTCTTTATCCGGATGTCCAGTGGAGGTGGCGTTCTTTCCATTGGCGCTGCCCTTCTCACAGTTGAAACACCAATCATTGAAATACCTTCTCTGTATCACTCCGTTGGCAGAGCAGCAGGAACTCTTCCGGACAGGCCTGAAAACAGAGCCGTGGAAATTTTCGCGATACCGCTGGACAGCCGGGATGCCGGGGGCGGCACAGTTCGGATCGCGCATCACAGCGGACCGCCGGTTTACATGGACAGAATCGATCTTTCAGAGGGGAGTGTTCTGCCATGAAAAATCTTTCTGTAGTCATTCCCTCAAGAAATGGACTGCATATTCTGAAGGAATTTCTTCCCGCTATCCTCCGTGAGACTATGAGAGCTGAAGGTGAAGTTATCGTTGTTGACGACTGTTCTGAAGACAATACCTCAACTGAAATACCGACTCTGTTTCCTGAAGTCAGAACTCTATCCAGGAAACAGAATCCCGGTTTCTGTCACGCTGTTAATCTGGGTATGTCCGGAGCCCGGGGCAGATACCTGATGCTGCTCAACAACGACACTGTCCCCGCCGAAAACTCATTCAGCGAACTTGTCTCCGCGCTGGACGAATCAAAAAAAAATGTTGCAGTCGCGGTTCCCTCAATCATCAGACCGGACGGTTCCGATGACAGCAGTTACCGCTGGGCATTTATCCATGGTCTCGCCGTCACAGGAGAGGATATCAGGGGAGAAGAGTATCCCTCCGGTGCCTGTGCTCTCTGGAAGCGACACATCTGGGAGGAACTTGGAGGACTCAGCAGTATCTACGCCCCAATATACTGGGAAGACACTGATCTCGGGGTCAGAATGCACAAAGCGGGATACTTCATGAAAAGATGCCGGAACATCACAGTGAAACACATGCATGCGGCCACTATGGGCAGCTCCCTTGAATCTGAAACACTGAGAGAACGGAACAGGTTCATATTCATGGACAACAACTGCAACTCAACGGGAAGAAAAATATCCAGAGCCCTGTGGCTGCCGGTTCACCTCCTCATTGCGACTGTGAAGAAAAACAGAGCTTTTACAGATGGTTACAGAAACTACCAGAAACTCAAAAGAGATCAGAAATGAAAAGTGGCGCACGGCGTTTTGTCCTTGGTATTGAGGGGCTTACAGCTCTGGTCAGCGGGGCTTCCGCTCTTGCGGCCGTTGTCGCTTTTCTTGTTCTGTGGCTTGTTGTTTCCGATGCCCGCACAACCCTTGAAAGCGCTTCCTACTCCAGAGCGGAGTACATTTCACACGCTCTGGGCATCAGACCTACTCAGAGTTCACTTGAATCCATAGTAAGCTCTTCAATTCCCGGCGGTGGTGTAAAAGCCGCGGTGGTGATTTTTGATAACTCGGATGTGCTCGCTTATCCATCCGTCAGCCTGGAAGAGCTTGAGCACGCGGATTGCATTACATATTCATCCCCGGAAGGATACAAGGTGTCTCTCTTAATGGAGATGCCCTCAGTTCTCGGAGAAAGCAGAGTAATTCTTCTGCTGTTCGCCTTTTTCGCAGTGGTGCTCACTGTTGTGGCGATACTGGTACCGTCATTTCTCAGGAGAAGTGTTCTTGATCCTCTGAGAAGCATACTTGGCGAGGCCGATCGATTTGAAAGCGGCAGCGGAAGCACAGCCAGAGCGGCAAATGCATCATTTCAAAAGCTGGTGGATCTTCTGGGGAAGAGGGATCTGCAGCTTGATGAAATGAGGGTGGAAGCATTGAACAGGGCTCAGGCGGCAGAATCAAGATCCGGAGCCGTCCTTGAAGCCATGGGATCAGCGGTTATGGTTATTGATTCCACGGGAAACCCTTCTCTCTGGAACAGACAGGCATCGGATCTGTTTCAGCTTGAGGGGAAGCACGGAAACAACAGCAGTCTGACAGAGCGGATGGAACCCTATTTGAAAAAGGGTATCACAGAGTGGGATGGCGAGAACAACGGCAGAATATTCAGGTTCAAAGTAACACCGGGCGAGAAAACCGAGAGGATAGTTCTTGTCACAGATGTTACCGCCCCGGTCATGCTTGAAAGAAGACTTGCAGAGGAAAGCGCCCTTGCCGATCTTGGTGCTCTTTCCGGAGGGGTAGCCCACGAAATTGGCAATGCTCTGTGCGCCCTCGACGGCTTCCTGGAGCTTCTTGGAAGGGGCAGAGATTCAGAGCGGACAAGGGGAATTCTTGATGAGGCGGGACTGGAACTGGATTCCGCGAGAAAAATGGTGGAGTCCTTCAGAAGTCTTGCGCAGCAGAACCATATTGAGAACTCTATTTCCACAGCGGAAACCATTTCCACAATTACAGGAATATGCGAGAGTCAATCAGTAGCATGCTCAATAGATAAAAAGACAGACACCACCCGCGATACACTTATTCCCGGTGGTGAAATTCTCATAACAAGGATAATGGAAAATCTGCTGTCAAACGCCTTGAGATTCTCACCGCGATCGACAATTGAGGTAACCGTATCTGATTCTTCCGATGGGCATGCTCTTATATTCAGCGTGCTTGACAGAGGTTCAGGTCTGCCTGAACCGCCGGAGATGGTGTTCAGACCCATGTATACAACTGCGGAAGCGCAGGGAGGTATGGGATTGGGGCTCACCATAACAAGGAGACTTGTCAGAGCCATGGGTGGTTCTATCAAAGCTGAAAACAGGGAACAGGGGGGAGCGGCGTTTACCGTAACTATTCCCTGTCTGGAGAGTGATGAATGAAAAAAATACTCCTCGTTGAAGACAAAAGAGGAATGAGGGTAATGCTTTCCACCGCCCTTGAGGAGGACGGATGGGAAGTTACAGCGGTTTCGGACGGAGATTCTGCCATCAACCGTATCCGGAACAACAGCTATGATGCCGTGCTCACGGATGTATGTATTCCAGGAAGGTATAACGGTATTGATGTGCTCGACAGTGCTCCGTCAGCAACTCCTGTCATTGTGATGACTGCCTTTGGCACCATTGATATGGCGGTGGACGCCATGAAAAAGGGCGCGACTGATTTTATCAGCAAGCCATTCAAACTTGATGAATTGCTTAAGAAGCTTTCATCGGTTTCTTCCGGTCACTCCGACTCCATGCTGGGCCAGTCGTCCGCTTATCTTGAGGCGGTCAGCAGGGCGGAAAGAGCGGCTCACAGCGGAATGAATATTCTTATCCTGGGCGAGAGCGGTACCGGCAAAGAACTGCTGGCCAGAAGAATTCACCGATGCAGCGGCAGAGAAACCGGTCCTTTTGTTCCTGTGAACTGCGCGGCAATTCCCGAGAATCTCATGGAAAGTGAACTGTTCGGCGCTGAGAAAGGCGCATACACAGGATCAACTGAGGCTCGTCCCGGCAGGTTCACTGTTGCCGGAGGGGGAACCATCTTTCTCGACGAAATAGCCGATCTGGATATGTCTCTTCAGGGGAAGCTCCTCCGGGTACTCGAATCGGGTACATACCACTCTGTCGGCGGTACAGAAGAATTGAAATCGGATGCCCTGATTATTTCAGCCAGCAACAGAGATCTCTGGAGCATGGTAGTAAAAAAGCTCTTTCGAGAGGACCTCTTCTACAGAATCAGCGAGTTTCCTGTAAAACTGCCTCCGCTGCGTGAGAGAGAAGATGATATTCAGCTTCTCTCCGAACACTATCTCGGGCTGTATCGCGGCAATTCCTTTTCAGACCGCGCTCTTCACTCTCTGCGCAGCTACAGCTGGCCCGGAAACATCAGAGAGTTGAAAAATCTTATCAGGCGGGCATGTGTCAACTCCCGTGAAGAAGTTATCACCAGGGAAATGCTTGAATTCACAGAGCATAAATCCGAGGGCTCACTGGTGGAACAGGCGGCTCATGCCGCGAGAATAAGGGAAAGGGCTCTTATCGAATCGGCACTGAAAGAGACAGGCGGTAACCGCCGAAAAGCGGCGGAGATTCTTGGAGTAAGTTACAGAACTCTCCTGACAAAGATCAAAGACATGAAAATAGCAGTAGAATGAACAAAGAAAGAGCAGTTGTTCTTCTGAGCGGGGGGCTGGATTCCACCACAATTCTGGCCATCGCGGCATTAAAACAGATGGAAGTAACCGCTCTCTCTTTCAGATACGGTCAGAAGCACACTCAGGAGCTTGAAAGGGCAGAGGCAATCGCAAAACACTTCGGTGTGAAAGAGCACATAATCATAGATCTCGACCCTGAACCGTTCAGAGGGTCATCTCTCACCGAAGACAAGCCAGTCCCTGAAAGCAGAAAGAATATTTCAGAGCAGATAATACCCTCCACTTATGTTCCCGCCAGAAACACTGTGTTTCTCTCAATCGCTCTTGGAATCGCGGAATCAAGAAAAGCAGAGCATATATTCATAGGCGTGAACTCACTGGATTACAGCGGCTATCCCGACTGCCGTCCTGAATTCATTGAAGCATTTCAGCGTCTCGCGAATCTGGCGACAAAAAATGCGGTTGAAGGAAATCCTCCAAAAATCCATGCCCCTCTTCTGAACATGACCAAAGCTGAGATAATTAAAAGGGGAACAGAACTGGGTGTTGATTATGGAATGACACTGAGCTGTTACCAGCCGAACTCAACCGGGGAGAGCTGCGGCGTTTGTGATGCCTGCGTCCTGAGACTTGAAGGGTTCAGGGCAAATGGATTAACGGATCCCGCAAGATACAGAAAGACCCCGGATGGCAACTGAATACCGGATAAAGGAAATGGTGCTTACCCTTCAGGGTGAGGGTGCCATGACGGGAACTGCGGTGGTTCTCCTGAGGTTTGAGGGCTGTAACCTGGAATGCGACTTCTGCGACACCGATTTTACAGGTACAGACGGTGAAAACGGTGGAATCTTCAGAACAGCAGCAGAGCTTGCTGAAGCGGTGCAACAGAAGTGGATCTCATCAACACAACTCAATGTGCTCTGCACCGGCGGTGAGCCTCTGATGCAGCTTGATGCACCTCTAGTTGAGGAGTTTCACACAAGAGGCTTTAAAATTCTGATTGAGACGAACGGAACTATTCCAGCTCCGGAGCATATTGACTGGATATGCGTGAGTCCGAAAACAGAAGAGATTCCTCTCCTGCACAGGGGAGATGAAATAAAAATAGTCTGGCCGCAGAAAAAAACAGATCCGAAAAAGTTTGAAGAACTTGAATTCAACCACTTCTGGATTCAACCAAAATATGATGAGCACTACAAAAAGAACCTGCGGGCTTCCATTGAATACTGTCTCGCCCATCCGCGCTGGCGACTCAGTCTTCAGACCCACAGGTACACAGGTATTTCATAGGAGAAGAAGATGGAAATCTACAGAGAATTCAAATTCGATGCCGCTCACAGGCTCCCGAACCTTAAAGAGGGTCACAGGTGCGGGAATCTTCACGGACACACATTCGCGGTTTTCATCCACATTGAAGGGGAAGTAGGCGATAACAGCGGCTGGGTGATAGACTACGGTAAGATCAAGAGTATCTGCGCTCCGGTGATAGACATGCTGGATCATCAGTATCTCAACGATATTGCAGGTCTGGAGAATCCCACCAGCGAGAATATCGCCGGATGGCTCTGGGATAAAATCAAACCGTCTCTTCCCGGATTGAGCATGATTGAAGTGAAGGAAACCGCCTCCACCGGGTGCCGTTACAGAGGATAAAAGCAAATGAAAGATATTCAGAGTACCCCCGATTACAGAAAAATCTCCCTTCGGGAAGCCGGGATAAAAGATCTCAAATACCCCATAACAATTCTCGACCGCGAGCAGAAAGAACAGACCACAGTGGCTGACATATCCATGTCTGTAAGCCTTCCTCACCATTTCAAAGGTACCCACATGAGCCGCTTTCTGGAGGTATTAACAGACAGTGGATGCCGGTTTACAGGAAGCACTATACCCGTTGTCCTGAAAAAACTGAAAGAAGCCCTTGAAGCCGAGTCCGCGCGAATCAGTATCTCATTCCCTTACTTCCTGACCAGGCGGGCACCTGTCACCGGGGCAGAGGCGAAGATGAGTTACCAGTGTGTCTTTACCGGGGAATCAAACAAAGACAGTGAAGATTTTGTCCTGACAGTCACCGTTCCCGTCAGCACTCTCTGCCCGTGCAGCAGGGAGATCAGCAAAGCAGGCGCGCACAATCAGCGCGGTTACATCACCATGGAAGTTCGGACAGAGAAAGAAAGCAACAGCACATTCGCCATGCTCTGGATTGAAGAGCTTGTAGAAATCGCGGAGGCTTCAGCTTCTTCACCACTCTACACCATACTCAAGCGTCCTGATGAGAAGTTCCTGACAGAACAGGCATACAACAACCCGGTATTTGTTGAAGACATCGTACGGAATGTTGCGGAAAAGCTCAGGAAAGACCAGAGAGTGACCCAGTTCACAGTAACTGCGGAAAACCACGAGAGCATCCACAACCACAACGCCTACGCGGTTGTTTCCTGGACAAGACCGGCTTCCCCTGAAAATGACTCCTGCATCTGAGTTTTACTAGCCCGGGCTGTGATATTCAAGCACCTGGATAATTTTTTAAATGGATATTTTTTTCTGACAAATCAGGGATGAGATTCTCATGCCCTTTCAAACCATGATTCCGTTGCACCACTACTTCTCTTCAACCAACTCGCCATTGCAGCGCTATAAGTGTTGCATCGTTTATAAATTTCCTGCTTTAGTAGACGCCTGCTAACCCATGTAAATCCCGTGGGTTAGTGGACAAATGTTATCTCCTAACATCAAGTGAATTTCGGTTGACGGAGCTAAACATTCTTTTAATATTCTGACAGAGAAAATATTTCAGAGATATACTGAGTGCGGTAGAAACATTGTTCCCGAGACATTTGCAGATTCTGATAATCCTCTGAATAATCTGAAATAATGCTCTTGTGATGCTGTCGCAGAACCTCGGTTAATTCTCAGATCCAAGCAAAAAGAATAGTGGACTACAATTACTGAACAGGTGGCCTATTCCCAGCGGTGAAGATAATTACTCCTGCGAGCTAAAATTCCGAACAATCCGGGCAAACCGGACAA
>JAUVIS010000201.1 GCA_030592635.1 Candidatus Fermentibacteraceae bacterium
GTGAGACTCTTCCGTATCTGATAACTCTCAGAGGGAACCAGTGCGCGGGAAGGTGGTTCAGGTAGGGGGTTCTTATGAATCTGCCTCCCAGCAGGATCAGATCCGCCTTCTGTTCGCTGTTTCTTATCAGTCTGCCCGCTGCCTGAATTACCCTGTTTATTCCCGGAATTGCAAACGCGTGAAGAAAGCCGTCTCTGTTCGTGTCATGGTATCTTTCCTGAAGAAGTTTCTGCCGGAGGGAGACTGATGGCAGGGAGGGGCCAGCGATGAAGCAGCCCCGAAGGTCGGGGATGCTCAGATCTACACCCTCCGCGAAGAGTCCTCCGGCAACCGCCAGAATCAGATGGTCTCCGCTGTTTATCAGCTTGACGAATTCAGCTCTGTCCTGCTCTGTCATTTCTCTTTTCTGGGCTATCAACTCCAGTCCCGAGTCCTCTGCTGCAAGGGCGATCTTTTCCATCCACGAGAATGAAGGGAAGAAAGCCATCCAGGTGCCAGAGGTTTTTGTTCTGGCGCCCTGCAGTTTCTCTATGATCAGCTGAGTCTGTTCATCCCTGTATCGGTAGCGGGTGTTTATGCCGGTGTCTACCCAGACTGAGAGATTTTCCACAGGGAAGGGCCAGCCTACAGCCTTTGAGGTCAGGGTGTCTGTTTTTCCCAGCCCAAGCTCTGCGGCGAAGTGATCCATCGGTTCAAGAGTGGCGGAGAAGCAGGTTACACTGGAACATCTTGAGTGTTCTTCTGCGATGAAGTTTGAGGGATCTGTGCAGTACCACTGGATGAGCGTGTCATTACCTTCTTTTCTGGCGAGCAGGTGGAATCTTTCATCCATTCTCTCGGATACGCGGGAGAATCCGTAAATCGCACGGCACAGGAGACCTGCTTCCCGGGGTGCTTTCATGTCTCCCCCCAGCATTTTCTGCCATCTTCTGCTGTCGATGCGCGGGAGATCAATTTCTTCAGGAAGGCGGACTTCATTCTCTCTGTGCGGCCACGGCCGGTCGGCGTATGCCTGAAGCAGTTTTCGCCACGGGCGGAGCAGGTTCTGAAGTCTTCTGTTGCCTCTGGCGTACCTCCATGTCTTTTCCATCCACTGAGTTCTTATCTCCGGTGACCAGATTCCCCGTACCCTTTCCGGAAGGTTTGTCGCCTCATCTACAAGCAGAACGCATCTGGATGCTGTCTCATCATCATCGAAGAATCTTTTCAACCGAATGCCCGGATCAAATACATAGTTGTAGTCGCATGCGATCAGATCGCATCTCTGAGAGATGAAGAGCGCCAGTTCAAAGGGGCAGACTTCAGCCCTGATTGACTCCCTCATGATGTCCTCAGGCTTTATCAGAACCTTTTCTGTGAGCTTTTCAATTATCCCGGACTGCTTAATCCGGGGGCCGAATTCCTCCGCGTAAGGACACAGTTCCGGGTTGCACCTCTCCATGTCCATCGGGCAGGAGTTATCCCGGGACGAGAGAATGATTGTGCGCAGGGGAAAGCCCTGATCTATGAATCTTGTCATTGTTTCAGCGAGTATTTTCTTCTGTGTGTTTTTTGAAGTGAGAAAGAAGAGAATTCTCCAGTTTGTTACCACAGGGGGAATTGCCCCGGCAAGTACTGCTGCTGTTTTTCCCGTTCCGGTGGGGGCCTGTATGAGTAGTTCTTCTCTTTCATTTCCTGTTTTTTTCACCGAATTGATAATTTCTTCCTGACCCGGTCTGATACTGTCAAAGGGAAAGCCCAGTGTTTCGAGTTTAGTGTTCAGCTCTCTGTGTCTTTTCCACTCGCTCTTTACAAAAAGGGAGAGATCCTCAATGAAACCGTCCCAGAGTTCAACCATGCGGTTGTCTTCAAGCTCAACTGGAAATTCCAGCGATTCTTTTGAATCCGGATCGGTGTAGACCATGGATGCGCTCTTCGCGTTCAGGGCGGTTGCGTAAAAGAGCAGCTGAAGCAGGTGATGAGTTGCAGGAGCCTGAGGCATCGGCTGCGCGGTTTTTACCTCAATGACAGTCTCGCCATCTTCAGTAATAAGATCGGCTCTTCCGGTGATCCGGAAGTTGATTCCGTTCCGTTCTGTAATGAGCATTGCCGGGATTTCACAGATGCAGTCTCTTTCTTCTGCCAGCTCTCTCTGTTTCCTGTTGTGTTCTTTCTGTCTTGTCCGAAGATCAATGGACGCGTCACCGCTTCGGAGGGTGTCAGGCGGTCGGCAGAGACCGATAAGCACCTTGATGGCGGATCTTACTGTAGCAGTATCTCTGTCGAATGGGATGAGCATTGCTTTTTTGTTCTTCCGGTTTGAATGGCTTCTCGATTGCGCAATATAGCCAATACTGCCTTCAGGAGTGTGCTTACTGACTCGCCTGTTCAGATGAAGAGTTCTTTACAGATGTGTGAATGTGAGGGGGCTTGAGTGTTGTGCGGCAGAGAGGCTGTCAAAGCATAAAATCGAAAGAAGCATATTATCTGTGATTCATTAACTCGGCGGGTGCGGATTGCAGGGACTGGCCTTTGAGAAAAACTTACTCCATAATAACACATTGAGGTGCAGATTTGCCTGGCGCGATGCAGGGTAACGAGATGGGAAGTTGCTTGTGAAAGACATAAGATGGACGCAACGCTTTGACAATTACGGAAAAGCACTGGTTCAACTGACAGACGCTGTTCAACTGGCAGGTGAGAGGAAGCTTTCCAGACTGGAAGAACAAGGTTTGATACAGGCATTTGAATACACACATGAGCTGGCGTGGAACACGCTGAAAGACTTTCTGAATGAAAAAGGAAACAGCGAAATTTACGGCTCAAAGGATGCAACCAGAGAAGCATTTCGATACGGACTTATTCAGGATGGTGAGATATGGATGGATATGATAAAAAGCCGAAATAATACTTCACATACTTACAACGAAGAAACTGCTGACAGAATTGTAAAAGCGATACTACTTGATTATCATATTGAGTATGTGAAGCTGCAACAAAAATTTGCGGAAATACAGCTGCAAGAACAGGGCTGATATGCTGTACGGACTGAAAATGCATGTTATAGAAAAAATCAATACCATTTTCGCCGGGTATTCACGGGTGGAAAAAGTCATTTTGTACGGTTCACGAGCAAAAGGGAATTTCAGAAACGGTTCGGACATTGATCTGGTTGTTATAGGCAGTGTTGATCTTTCTTTGCTGCACAGAATCGAAAACGAACTCGACGATTTATATTTGCCCTACACTATTGATATTGCTCTGCTCAGCCATATCAAAAATGAAAGTCTTCTGGATCATATCAATAGAGTCGGGATAGA